>RFTO01000267.1 GCA_009923375.1 Actinomycetota bacterium
TTCATCTTTACGGTTGCGCCGCAGTTCAGGCCACCGATGACCCTGATGTTGTTCGTGTCACCGATCTGGTGGAGAAGCCTGAAGCAGGCACTGCACCAAGCAACTTGGCTGTCATTGGGCGCTATGTTCTCGATCCGCAGGTGTTCGCGGTGCTGCGGGAGACCGAGCCCGGTCGTGGTGGGGAGATTCAGCTCACCGATGCCTTGAAGCGTCTGGCTGGCGATGTCCCTGCTCACGAGGGCGGTGGCGTGGTGGGAGTCATCTTCCGGGGCCGGCGGTATGACACCGGCGATAAGTTGTCTTATCTTCAGGCCGTGGTCCAAATCGCCGCTGATCGAGCCGATCTCGGGCCCGACTTCCGCGCGTGGCTGAAAGATTACGTCGCAGCTCTTTCCTGAGCCAGCGCCATCACTTTATTTGCTGGCCGAACGTCTATCGCCGACACCAGAAGTAGCACCAACGTCGGCAGTTCCCACTGCGTGAGGTGGGTGGTTGCGCAAGCACCGTGGACGGGTCGGTCGGCGCGTTAGTGGATGCAGGTGCGATTGGGCGCGTAGTTTCGGCAATGTGATCTCCTTGGACGCCCATCGGCAACGTGTACTCGAGGGGATAGCGGCGGTGGAGCCGCTGGAAATGATGGTTGCTGATTCATCCGGATGCGTGATTGCAGCCGACGTTCTGGCTGTGGACCCAGTGCCATTAATCCCAGCCGCCGCCTTCGAGGGAATCGCCGTTCGCAGTGCTGACGTCGCGACTGCTGATGTTGAACCCGTGACTCTTCACTGGAGCGAGGGGGCAATTGCGTCGGGCGATGCGCGGCACATTCATGCAGGTGAACCCCTGCCACTTGGGGCAGATGCCGTCATCCCCACCGGATCGTGGCGAGATTTACAGAACATGTTCGCCGACGGCCCCGATGGTGGCGTTCTTGTGGAGTCGAGTGCGCTTGCGGGATACGGCGTCTGGCCAGTGGGCCACGATTGCGAACCTGGCGAGACGGTCGTGCCCGCCGGAACAGTCGTCGGCCCGGGAGCCATTGCTTTGCTTGTTGCAGCGGGTGTGACGCGGGTGTCTGTGATCCCGAAACCGCGATGCGTTGTGTTGGCAGTGGGTGAAGTCGCCGCACCCGATCCGGTGCTGGGGATGCTTGCTGCTGTGGTGGTCGCCGCCGGCGGACAGGCATACGCCGTTGGGCCGATCCTTGCCGATGAGAACCTGCAGGATGTGATTGAGGACCAATTGGTGCGAGCCGATGTCATCGTCGTCTGTGGTTCTTGGCCGGCTGGCGCTGATGACGTGATGCTTGGAGCGCTGCGCGAGCTGGGTGAGGTGTCCGAAGTCGACGTGGCGATGGAGCCTGCTGGGCGGACTTGGTATGCCTGCATCGGCCCGGCTCGGGTGCCCGTGTTGGTGGTGCCGGTCGATCCTTGGGCGGCGTTCGTGAGCTTTGACGCTTTCGTGTTGCCGTTGCTGCGACTGCTGAGGGGGCAGGACGCACA
>RFTO01000268.1 GCA_009923375.1 Actinomycetota bacterium
GCTCGCCGTGGTGCTGGGCGCCATGGACTTTGGTCCAGTGGGTGCCGACCATCGCGCCGGCAGCGTCATGCGCCACCAAAAGTCCATTCGGGTCAAACCACGGTTCGGCCAAGCGGATACGCAGGTCCTCCGCCGTCCACCTCGATTGGTCGGGCAGATTCTCGAACGCACGTCGGTTTAGCTCAAGCAAGTTCGATTCATCTCGCTGCGCATCAAAGGCCCTGACCAACACGCCCGCTGGCAACTCTGCGGTGGGCAGCGGCGCATACAGCGATCTACGCATCTGCCACAGCACCCGGCCACGACGAAAGCCCATGCTGGTCGCTAGGTGTTGGGCGCTCTCGGAATCCCCATGTGCCCACAGGCGTAGATCTGCGCCAGCAGTTGCGGCGATGGCTGCGTGCAGCAGTAATTGACCGATCCCACGCCCGCGCTTATCTGGATGCACAACCACCTCCGCGCTGGGTCCAGCCACGAGGTCGGTTGTGTCCAGATGTAAGTAACCGACGACATCGCCGTTGTCGCGCACGAGGAAGTGGCGCACATGGGCATCACCCCCGTGGCGCAGATGCAAGGTGGCGTGCTCCGACAGAGGTCGTAACCCGTCCGCGCTCGATGCCGCTCCGATAACTGCCAGCACCTCGGCGGCATCCTCGGCAGAAAGCGGACCGGCTGATTCCTCCACCTTGCTCGGCTCGATCATGTGGTGAATCAGACCGTCACATCGGCTGATTGGGCGGATGCGGATTGCGAATCGAATCTGTAGCCGACGTTGCGGACGGTGATGATGGTGTTCTCGTACTCTGGGCCGAGTTTGGAGCGAAGGCGACGCACATGCACATCCACAGTTCGCGTGCCTCCGAAGTAGTCGTATCCCCACACTTCATGCAGCAGTTGTTCGCGACTGAATACCCGCCCCGGATGCTGCACGAGGAACTTCAAGAACTCGAATTCGCGGAAGGTGAGATCAAGAGTCTCGCCTCGCACCCGCGCTGTGTAAGTCGCTTCGTCGATGGCGATGTCGCCGCCGCGGATCTCCGCTGGCGCTTGATCTTCCTGCTCGGAACGCCCGATCGCTAGGCGAAGTCGAGCATCCACCTCAGCGGGGCCTGCAGTGTCAAGCAACACGTCATCGATTCCCCACTCAGCAGAAACTGCCGCAAGTCCGCCCTCGGTGGTGATGAGGAATAGCGGCGCGTCCACCCCTGTGGTGCGGATGAGTCGGCACAGTGATTTGGTGGCAGCCAGGTCGCGGCGTCCGTCCACCAGCACGGCGCTGTAACTACCAGCGGCAAGCAGCGCGGCTGGCTCGGCAGGGACCACTCGAACATGGTGGCGAAGAAGGCCCAGGGCTGGCAGCACATCCACCGAGCCGCCGGGGGAGTTAGTGAGCACAAGTAATGCCATCGCGCCCCACCTCCCCTTTACCTCAGTTACTTGCTATCCAAGTCGCGTTCGACTACCTCAGTTACTTGCTATCCAAGTCGCGTTCGAC
>RFTO01000269.1 GCA_009923375.1 Actinomycetota bacterium
TACCTGGTATGTGTCAACTTCTGGAAGCCAACTGAATAGCGATTTGTATTCCGTGACTTGGAATGGAAGCCATTTCTGCGCAGTAGGATTCTCAGTGGGTGGAAATTTCGATACTACGCACACATCAGGAATCATATACTCTACCGATGGTATAACATGGTATGCTAGCCCTGCCTCTATGGTTGTGGGCCCGTCAATGGATATTCGTGTGATTGCGAGTAGGCGCTACATACCACCTCCTCCTCCGCTCGTCCCCGCCCTAAAGGCGAATGCGCAGATTCCTGATACCTTCACCGTGGCGGTGGGCTCAGGCACGGCGTCGCTCGCCTATTCCTTTAATGGTCTCACATGGACGGCGAACGGAACCACATTTTCCACACAGGGTAACGCGGTAGCCTTCAATGGAAATCTCAATAACGCAAGCATCGCGTGGATGGCCGGCGGTTCAGGAACCAATCAGGTGCTGACCTCCGTCAATGGAACCACCTGGGTGGCATCCAGCGGCGGCAATGCCGTCATCACATCCTCCTGCACGGCGGTGGCCTGGACAGGAAATGCGTGGATTCTTGGCGGAACCGGCACGAACACTCTCGCGTATTCCAAGGACGGGACGAACTTCACAGGACTCGGCACCACCACCTTTGGCACGCAGTGCTACGCGCTGTCCTGGAACGGAAACATGTTGATCGCGGGCGGCTACACGAGCGGAGTCAGCACGAACCAGGTGGCCTATTCCTACAACGGCTACACATGGACCGTGAGCAGCGCGGCGAATGCTCTCATGACGACGCAGTGTAACGCGGTTGCCTGGGGCGGGTCCTTCTTTGTAGCGGGTGGCTCAGGCACCAATGCGATCATTTATTCCGATACGGTTGGGACAGGCTGGACGGCGGTGAGCGGTTCCAATAGCATCTTCTCGACGCAGTGCAATGCCGTGGCGTTCAACGGACAAATCTGGCTGGCAGGTGGCTCGGGCACGAACACTCTGGCCTACTCTACAACGGGTAGCAGTGGCTGGGTGGGTCTCGGCCAGGGCGTCTTCTCATCCGCCTGTACCTCGGTGATGTGGAACGGCACCTATTGGATCGCTGGCGGCACGGGCACGAACAGAATCGCCTATTCTTCGAATGGCCTCGTTTGGACGGCAGTCACGACACAGCCCTTCTCGACACAGTGCTTCGGCATGGCGATGCGTAGCCTTTTACAGAACACGACAGCGATAGTAACGGCTCCGAAGATTCTGGATAAGATGACGGAGAGTTTCACGGTTTGGGGTGGTGCGACCACGACGACGCTCGGCTACAGTTACGACGGCCTCGCGTGGAACATCTCGGCTTCTGGCACGCGCCTCTTCACCACTTCCGTGCGCGCCGTCGGCTGGAACGGCTCAGTATGGGTGGCTGGAGGGGCCGGCACGAACACGCTGGCCTACTCCTACGATGGTATCAACTGGCTACCGAGCCCATCTGG
>RFTO01000270.1 GCA_009923375.1 Actinomycetota bacterium
TCTGTACGTCAAGAAGCGGGAAGGCAGCGGCCAGCTGCCCCTCGGTTGGCGAGAGGAGGAGGGCCTCGAGCGATGTCAGCCGTGCGTAGAGCGCGCGCGCGTACTGTTCGTCGTCACGACTCCCCGTCGGCTCGCCAGCGCTGTTGAGTTGCGGGTAGCCACGCGGGTCTGGCAGGTCAAGCCCAGCGTCTGCGAGCGTGCGCTCAAGTTCGGTGACGCGCGACGCATAGGTGCAGTTTGTGCCGCCCGAGGCTGCACATCCGCCACCACCGATATCAGCGGCGATGTTCTCTCGCAACATGTCTTCGCGGAACAGCATGGCATATTGGGTCATATTGCGCTGAACGATGGCTTGTATGTCTGCAGGCAGCGCGTTCCAGCTGTCGGGGTGGGCACACATCCAGAATGCGGCAAAGCGGTGGTTGGTGATGGACAGATGGGTCTGCACATCGGCAAAACCGTCCATTTCGGTATACAGGTAAGGCGTCTCCTGACCTGTTGCTTGGCCGCTTTTGAGGCCGTCCAGAACACCTTGGTAGTGAATAGGCTGAGGATCGCAACCCAGTGCTTTGAATAGATCTATCTTGTAAGGCACTTGCGCGATGCGCAATTTGAAACCAGCCAAATCGTCGGCATGGCGAATCGGACCCACTGAGGTGGACATCTGGTTGAAGCCCTGGTGCCAGATCAGTGGGAATACAAAGAGGCCCAGCGAGCTAATTTCCTTGCGCAACAAGTTACCGAACTCGCCGTCCAGCACCCGGAATGCTTCTGCTTCATCGCGAAAGGCAAACGGCAGGCCTTCCATGGCGGCTATGGGGATGCGCGTGGACAGCGGCATGCCAGACACCGGGTGAAAGGCAATTTCATTATTTAAGAGCTTACCCAGGGAGATCTTCGAGGCGCCTGCAGAGCCCCAGGGCATCAGTTCGACATGCAAGATTCCGTTGCTTTCTTCCTCTACGGCTTTCCACATCTGACCCAGCCGGATGTTGAGTGGATTTTCTGCGCGCATGTCATTGGCGCAGATGTATTTGAAGGTGGGCTGGCTGTTGATCGCGGACATCTTTTTTCCTTCATAAGGGCTTGCACTGATGCAAAACCATGCAGGAGCAGTATCACGTCATTGAGCCGCCGTTGGTCAGCGTAAAGGTGCGCGTCTGCGGCGTGCCGGCGACGACGCTGCCCACGTCCACGATGTCCGTACTGGGCTTGAGCGTCGAGGCGATCTTGCCTGCAACGGTAAACAGATCATTGTGGTACAGCGGAGTGCCGTCCACTTCGGTCAGATCGATCGCGTTGACACCACCGATGCCGCCGGTAATGCGGTGCAGGGTGACGGCGTCGCCGCTCAGGTAGCCGGTGTCAGCGTACGGCGCAAACGCCGGGTCCCAGCGCAGAAAACCTTGCTGAAAGTGTGTGGCGTTCAGCGCCAGCGTGAAGTCGCAGGGCGCCGCGGCGGTCGGCAG
>RFTO01000028.1 GCA_009923375.1 Actinomycetota bacterium
TGGAACGACGGTGCTCGCCACTTGGCTGCCATCTTTGGAGATGATCACCGTTGACCCGGGTCGCGCCGCTGATATGGAGACCGTGGCGGGCTTACTGTGCGTCGCAGCGGGGAAGGCTACAACGGGCACGAACACTGTCGCAGTCGCCTTGTAGTCGACTTTGGAGACGGTCGTGGTGGCAGTCAAGACCCCTGATTTCGCCGGCGACACGGTGATCACCGCGGTTCCGTTCGCATTCGCGATGCCAGTTGCCGTCACCATGCCCGAGGCGGCAATCGCCACGACAGCTCCGGCGGGGGCATTCGAAACAGTCACAGACACACTTGATTTACCGGCGATCGTCGCCTTAGCCGGAGTCGCCAAGAACGTGCCTGGAGTCACCGTCACCGATGCACTCGGTTGAGAGGTGCCTGCATTGCTCAAGGTCGAAACCGCCAGCGAATAAGTCACCCCGGCATTGAGCCCCTTGAGTGTGTAAGGCAGCTTGGTTGCAGTAAAGGTGCCCACCCCGACGACAACAATCTGGAAACCCAAGAGCTTGACTCCCGCGCCAAGCACCGCAGCGGTGCCGATGACAACCGCACCTGTCGGTGCAGGAAGTGCACTGACGGCGCTCGGTGCTGCGGGAATGGGCAGAATGATGTGCGGGGTGAACGCCGCTGTGGCGACAGCCAGGCTCGCGCCGACATCATTGTTTGCAACGACAGTGAAGGCGTAACTCTTGCCATTGGTGAGACCCGAGACGATGCAGGTCGGCACCTTCGATGTGCACACCACTTTCGTACCAAGATAAACCTGATAGGTGGTCACAGCGGTCCCACCGTCAAAATCAGGTGCCCTCCATCGCAGAGATACAACGCCGTTATTCGGCTCTCCGGTGATGTTCGTCGGTGCATCGGGTGCAGCCAAGGTGGCCTGGTTGTAGTCATTGTCACCCCAGCACTGCATGACTCCCCCAGATGTGGCGGCACACGTGTGCGCAGCACCTGCAATCACGAGTGCTTGTCCTGCGATCCCTGATGGAAGGGTGGTCTGACCAAAATCATTATTTCCCCAGCAGCGAACTTGTCCAATCGTGGTGGTCACGCATGTGTGTGCTGCTCCAGTTGCGATTGATGTTGCAGTCACCGCGGCGGGGACATTGGTCTGGCCATCCCCGTTGTAACCCCAGCACACGACCGTTCCATCCGAGTTCAGAGCGCATGCATGCAATCCGCCGACCTGCACATCGACAGGCGAGGTGACTCCTGCAGGAATCGTCGTTTGGCCATCTGCCGACTCCCCCCAACAACTGACTGCGCTGCGCGCGATCACACAGGTGTCCGAACTGCCAGCGCTGATATCCGTAACACTAGTGAGTCCAGGTGGCACATCACTCTGGCCCGCGTCATCGGCGCCCCAGCAAGTAACGGTGGTGTCTGCCAACACAGCACATGTGTGTCGAGCACCAGCAGAGACCGCAGTAGCTCCGGACAACCCTGCCGGCACATCCGTCTGCCCAGATTCATCGGCGCCCCAGCAGCGAATGGAACCAGCGATGGACAGTGCACAGGAATGAGCTTCTCCGGCACTCACCGATGTGGATGCGGCCAGATCTGATGGAACCATGGTTTCGCCGTCATCTCCGTAGCCCCAGCAATGCACGGCTCCGGCGATAGTCACGGCACATGTGTGTAAGGCGCCTGCAGCGACGCGGGCATGCGTGGGCGCAACGGTGACCGCGCCCCCCGACGCAGCAACGCCCAGCAGCCCCCCGGCAATGAGGCAGACCGTCGCGCCAGTTCTCAGCATTCCAGTGCGACTGATCACCGCTGGTCACCTCCGCAGGCCGCCGCGCGTATGCGCTAACGCTAGGGAACCACCTAACCATGGAACAAGCGACACAGGGCAGACTCAAACGCCTGAAAGTCTTCTGAGAATCCACCGACTGGGTGTGCGGGCACGTGCAGACACCTACCCAAATCTGCCGCACATGATCAAGCCTGATTACGCTTGCCTTCTACTGCCCATACGACGTTCGCCTGCCTGCCTGCACGAAGGTAAACGTCTCAGTGATCAAGAGGCCCCCATGAGTTTGTTCAAGCCAAAGCCGCCCGTCGGTACCCCTGCCCCAGTTGCTGCTTCAGCACCGGCGCCAAGTGGCACTGGTGCGCCTGTTGCTGGGCCCACTGCCCAGGAACTGATTGCCCAACTTAATGACATGCGCAAGCGGAAGGATCTTGCTTCGCTAAGTGCCGATGAGATTGAAGTCCTCGCCTCAAGCACCGCCGCCGCGATCATCGCTGCGGCACACAAGCGAGAGGCAGCAGCTGCTGCCGCAGTCGAGCGAGCTACCGATGAGGCCAAGCGTCGCGCCGCAGAGCTACTCGTCGATGCAGAGAAGAAGGCAGGTGCAGCCGAGGTGCTCGTTGAGCGCGCAGCAGCAGAAGCCGGGCGCAAAGCTGAAGTAATTCTAGCCGAAGCCGAGGCTCAGGCATGCAAGTTCGCTGCTGCAGCCGAGGTGGAGCTCACCTCGCTGAAAAAGGAGTTGCAGGCCAAACTCGGAAACGTTGAGGCGCTGCGCGATCAGATCCTCGGTGACGCCAAGCGTGAGGCTGCAGAAATCATCGCCAAGGGTCAAACCCAGCTCGCCGAGCAGCAAGCATGGCTACGCAAGCAGGTGGATGCCGCAGCTGCGATGCAGCGCACTCTTGGTGACCGACTCGACGCAGCCGCATCTGCGCTTGTAGGGCATCGGGAGACCGTTGCCGCATCGCTGACAGGACTGTTGGGCTTGACCAAGGCGCCTGAGGCACCCGAGGCACCAGTTGCGCAAGCAGTGCCAGCACCTGTTGTTGCACCCATCGAATCCACACCAGCCGCGCCAGTCACACCCGCGACATCAACCTTGGCAGCGACGCCACCGGCACATGATGAGTTCGTCGCTGTTGTGTTCGAAGAGCCGAACCCCAGCGAGTAAACAGCCACCACTTGTAATGCCGAAGGGCCCGACATCGAAGCTGATGTCGGGCCCTTCGGCACTATGTGCGATTCTCGCGGTGTTAGTCGTCCCGGGATGTGATCTTCAGCAAGATGCGCTTGAGTGGGTCGTACTTCACATCGGCAACTCGTTCCTTCATCGGGATAATGGCGTTATCGGTGATGTGAATGTGCTCAGGACACACATCGGTGCAGCACTTGGTGATGTTGCACATCCCCAGCCCGTGTTCCTCCTGCGCGCCGCGGCGGCGATCCTTAACATCCAACGGGTGCATATCGAGCTCAGCTAGGCGAATGAAGTAGCGAGGTCCAGCGAAGGCCTCCTTGTTCTCCTCGTGATCGCGGATGACGTGGCAGGTGTTCTGGCACAAGAAGCACTCGATGCACTTGCGGAACTCTTGGCTTCGCTGCACATCGACCTGCTGCATGCGGTAATCACCTGGCTCCACGCCAACAGGCGGCGCGAAAGATGGGATCTCCCGAGCCTTCTGATAATTAAAGGAGACGTCGGTGACGAGATCCTTGATCACCGGGAACGCACGCAAAGGCGTAACCGTGACCACCTCATCTTGCGAGAAGGTGCTCATTCGAGTCATGCACATTAACCTCGGCCGACCGTTCACCTCAGCGCTACATGAGCCGCACTTACCGGCCTTGCAGTTCCATCGGACGGCCAGATCTGGAGCCTCGGTTGCCTGCAGGCGGTGGACGATGTCCAGCACGACCTCACCTTCATTGACCTCGACCTCGAAGTCGACGAGACCACCGTCGGTGTCATCCCCTCGCCACACGCGGAATTTCGATGTGTAACCCATTAGTGAGCCCCTCCCGTCACGCCAGCCAATTCGGCCCCCGTGAAGTATTTGTCCAACTCTGTGACGTCGAAGAGTGACAGCAGCTCATTAGGCACCGTTGGGACTGCCTGCTTGCTCACGTTCACCTGCTTATCAGTCATGCGGCAGATGAGATTCACCTGACGCCACTGCGGGTCCATGGCCGGGAAGTCGTCGCGGGTGTGACCTCCACGGGATTCCTCGCGGGCCAGAGCCGAGCGAGCCAGGCACTCGGAGACCAACAGCAAGCTCTGTAGATCCAACGCCAGGTGCCAACCGGGGTTGAAAACACGACCCCCAGTGACAGTGACGTTACGCACCCGCGACTTAAAAGACTCAAGGCGATCGAGTGCATCGCGCAACTCAGTGCCATTGCGGATGATGCCCACGAGATCGTTCATCGTCTGCTGCAAATCTGAGTGGATCGTGTACGGGTTCTCCGAGCCGTCGCCATCGAAGGGGGCGAGTGCGTGAGCCTGAGCCCGGGCGATGGCATCGTCTGTGATTTGCGCAGCGGCGCCTGCGGCATCCACATACGTCGATGCGGCTTCGCCAGCGCGACGTCCGAAGACAAGCAGATCGGATAGTGAGTTACCGCCAAGCCGGTTTGAGCCGTGAAGTCCGCCGCCGACCTCGCCTGCGGCATAAAGACCCAGCACACCGGTGGCTGCCTGGGTGTCGGCTTCAACCTCAACCCCACCCATGACGTAGTGGCACGTCGGGCCGACTTCCATCGGCTCCTTCGTGATGTCCACGCCGGCAAGTTCCTTAAACTGGTGGTACATGCTGGGCAGCTTGGTTTGAATCTGCTCTGCAGTCAGTCGGGTCGACACGTCCAGGAAGACTCCACCATGGGGGGTTCCGCGACCAGCCTTGACCTCGGTGTTGATGGCGCGGGCGACCTCATCGCGAGGCAGCAACTCCGGCGGACGCTTGTTGTTATCCGGATCGGTGTACCAGCGGTCAGCTTCTGCCTCGGTTGTTGCGTACTGCTTCTTGAACACATCCGGGATGTAGTCGAACATGAATCTGCGGCCCTCGGAATTGCGAAGCACTCCACCGTCACCGCGAACCGACTCGGTAACCAGGATGCCCTTCACACTCGGCGGCCAGACCATGCCGGTCGGGTGGAACTGCACGAACTCCATGTTGATCAACGTTGATCCTGCGCGGATTGCCAGGCTATGGCCGTCGCCGGTGTACTCCCATGAGTTACTCGTCACCTTGAAGGACTTGCCGATTCCGCCGGTGGCCAAAATAACTGCGGGCGCCTGGAACACGGCGAAGTCGCCAGTCTCGCGGTAGTAACCGAAGCACCCTGCAACTCGTGGCTGACCCGCGGACTCATCAAGCAGCAGGTCTGTGACGGCGAACTCAGCGAACACCTTGATGTGGGATTCATAGTCGCCCGTGGTGATGTAGTCGTCCTGCTGCAGGGACACGATTTTCTGCTGCAGGGTACGAATCAGTTCCAGGCCAGTGCGGTCACCAACGTGGGCAAGCCTCGGGTACTCATGCCCACCGAAGTTGCGCTGGCTGATCTTGCCGTCCTTTGTGCGGTCAAACAATGCACCGTAGGTTTCCAGTTCCCACACACGCTGCGGTGCCTCTTTGGCGTGCAGCTCGGCCATCCGGTAGTTGTTCAGGAACTTGCCACCGCGCATGGTGTCGCGAAAGTGGACCTGCCAGTTGTCGTTGTTGTTGACGTTTCCCATCGCCGCAGCAATGCCGCCCTCGGCCATCACTGTGTGGGCCTTGCCAAACAGCGACTTGCTCAAGATGGCAACGCTCTTACCTTGCGCTCGCGCTTCGATGGCAGCGCGCAAGCCCGCTCCACCAGCACCAATAACTACAACGTCGTATGTGTGACGCTCGATCTGACTCATGGCTATGTGATCCTCGGTGAGTGTCGGTGGTCAGAAGAACAGAATGTCGGTGAAGGTGCCGGCGCTGATGCACCGGACGTAGTAATCCGCTAGCGCGACGCCGATCAGCGAAATCCACGCGAACTTCGGGTGGTGTGTGTTTAGCCGGCTGATCCATGTCCACATCCGATAGCGCACCGGGTGCTTACTGAAGTGGTTCAGCCGGCCACCCATGGCGTGACGGCAGGAGTGGCATGAGAGCGAGTAGAGCCACAGGAACGTGGCGTTCAGGAGGAGGACCACGGTGCCCACGCTCATATGGAATCCACCTTGGACCCCGCGGAAGGCGATGAAGGCGTCGATGGTGAGCAGCGCGTTGAACACCAACCCGATGTAGAAGAAGTAACGGTGCAGGTTGTTCACCAGCAGCGGGAATCTCGTCTCACCGGTGTACTTCGTGTGCGGCTCGGCCACAGCGCATGCCGGCGGGCTCAACCAGAACGAGCGGAAGTACGCCTTGCGGTAGTAATAGCAGGTGAAGCGGAAACCGAGTGGGAAGACCAGGATCAGCAATGCCGGCGACAGCGTCCACCAGGAGCCGATCGGCTGGCCGAGCATGCTGGAACCGCTGACGCAGTGCGAGGCCAGGCATGGGGAGTAGAACGGCGAGATGAGATCGACCTTGCCGCCGGGGTTGAGCTCGTTGACGAAGTAGAACTTGTCCTCGAAAGCCCGCCAGGTGGCGTACACGATGAATGACAACAGCACCGCAGCGGTAATCGCCGGCTGCAGCCACCATGCGTCGGTGCGCAGAGTCTTCGCATCGATCTTCGCGCGACCGGGCGCGTTGACGCTCATACACATCCCCTTACTGGCCGGGCCGACCACGAGGGTCAACCCGTCTTCTCACAATGGTTACGGGCACACGCTAGTGCGCCTATCTTTGCGCGGATGCATCCATCCCGCCACGCGAGCGGTGGTGTCGCGAGCGTGAGATGCCTGACACGTCACGCGGGCGGCCATGAGCACTCCGACGGCCGGCTTGAATCAACCGGGAACCTCCTTCGCCACTGAGGGAACCCACGGTGCCACGATGCGCCCGTGACCCACGTCCTCATCGCCATTGCCTGCGGCATCGCCCTCGGCGCGGTCCTAGGGCTCCTCGGTGGTGGCGGCGGCTTGATTGCTGTCCCACTATTCGGCGCAGTCTTCAGCTGGAGCATCGATCAGTCGGGAACCGCATCGATGGCTTGTGTGCTCACCGGAAGCGCGATCGCGGTGGCAACTCAGGCACGCACCGGTCGACTCCGCATCAAGGTCGGCTTGGTCTTCGGCCTCATCGGCACAGTCAGCGCGGTTCTCGGCTCATTGGCGGCATTCGCGATCCCCGACGTGATCCAACATGGGGGCTTGGCACTGCTGCTCATCACCTCAGGAACCTTGATGCTGCGCAAAGCGGGCAAGCTACGACGCGGGTCTGCCATCGACGCAGGGAGTCCGCACTCGGATGAGATTCGCGTGGATCTTCGAGTCATATTGAGTGCGAGTGCCATCGGATTCATCGTCGGCGTCTTCGGGATCAGCGGAGGCTTCTTAGCCGTGCCGGTGTTGACATCCCTGATCGGATTGACGGTTCCAGAGGCAGCAGCGACTGCGCTGATTGTCGTGATGATCAACTCGGCCGCTGCCATCAGCGCCCGAGCCGGGCACGTCGAGCATGCGGGGACGATTTCCGTGCTCGCTGGATCCACTGGTGCTGGCGCAGCACTCGGTGCGCTGGCATCCCGCCGGGCAAGTGCGGCGTTCTTAGCTGGTGCCTTCGGCTCCCTGATGCTGGCGATTTCCGGCTGGGAGTGCCTGCAGGTGGTTGAACTTCTGCAGTCGTAAATACAGCACGATGAAAAATGCGAGCGCGCACCAACTCACGGCGTTCGACACAACGATCTCTCCAAACCAGCCGTGGATGATGCCGGCCGGAGGCGACTCGGCAAACCACATGAATCCGAAGAGATCACTCACCCATAGTGCGATGGCCGCACCTCTGACCCAGCGATCCGGCCAGAGCACTGCGAGAACTCCGACGACCACGATGACCACCCAGTGGTGGCTCCACGAAATGGGCGAGATGAGCAACCCCGTGAGAGCAACAGTTGTGAAGGCCATCAGCTGGTCGAGCACCTCGGTGTCGCTGAGCTTGGGCAAGATCGCGGCACACAATCCGAGCACAGCGCACAGCTGCGCAGGCGGCCAGCCACATCCATGACTGAGGGTCGCTCCCCGGCCACAGTCTCATCACGACGCCACTGAGGCTCTGGTTGCTGACGTACGCCGGGCTGCCGATATCGCCAGAGTGAGCGCGCATCCAGGTGATGTAATCCATGAACGAGCCGCGGATCACAAGCTCGGCCGCAGCGGTGCACAGCGCTGCGGTGGCGATGCTTACAGCGAGCGCACGCCACTGCCGGCGCCAAAGGAAATACAGCAAGAAGACCAACGGGGTGAGCTTGATCGCTGCGGCGATTCCCACGCCGATTCCGCGCCAGCGCAGGGGAAGCCAGAACACATCGGCGAAGACGAGCAGGAACAGCGCGAAGTTGACCTGGCCGAAACCGAAGGTGAGCCGGAAAGGATCGGTGAACATCGCTGCGACGATGACCAGGCCGATGACAATTCGCAACCTGGTGGTCAGCGGCAACCGCCCGCAGACGGTCTCATAGACCAGTGCGCACACCGCAAAACCAGCGATCATGACGATAACGGCATCAATGGCTACCGGCAGCAAGGCCAAGGGGGACAACCACAGCAGTGCGAACGGCGGGTAAGTGAAAGGAAGTGCCACTTCCTCATGGGTGGTGCCGTAGAGCGGCCGGTGATCCCGCAGCGTGCTGATCACGGAATCGCGGTAAATGCGCAGATCCAAACCGAAGATGTTGCGGCTCACCTGGAAGGTGGCAGCCAACCCGACGACAATCACGAAGGCGATGCCGATAACCAACCATGCTCGGCGGCGGGCGAGGCGCTCGACATTGCGGCCGAAAGCATCGTGCGCGAGTGCGCGCAAACCAAAGTCAGCCCCGTTAAGTGACATATTGTCGATAGTAACAGCGGGGCTACCGCAGACTAGTTAGAACAGATGAGTTCAGTCAGTAGTGCCTACTTCACTGTCGCCGCAGCGGCATCATCATGTCCGCGTCGCACAACGTGTGCGCGGAAAGGCGGCATCATGGTCAGCATCCCGGAGCGTTACATCGTCGGTTGGGATGGCTCCCCCGGCGCTACGGCCGCGCTGGATTGGGCACTGGCCCAATCTCGCGGCACTCACACCAAAGTTCATCTCCTACACGCAGTTCTCGCCATTCCGCCGGGACCGTACGGCGAAGTCGCCCTCGATCAAGGCGTGTATGACGACATTGCCCAGGCCGTGCTCGCTCTGGGTATCGACTACGCCAAGGAGCATGCCCCCGATGTCACTGTGACGACGGAGCGCGCCTACCGCGGAGTCACGGGCGCATTGATGGATGCTGCCCGACCTCACGATGTCATCGTGCTCGGAACGCGCGGTTACGGCGGATTCATGACGATGATCGTCGGATCGTCGTGCATTCAAGCGGCGACTCATGCGCAGGTGCCGGTGGTTGTTGTGCACCCGCAGGAGAACAGCCATCCGAGTTACGCGAGCGCCGGCCCGGTGGTCATCGCCATTGACGGCACGGACCTGAGCAAGCAAGCGATGCAGTTCGGGCTGATGATGGCGTCGCTGCTGCATCGCGAGGCGATCGTCATTCACGCGTGGACTCTGCCGCCGGTGGAGATCGTTCCGCCGAGTTTCATCGCGGCAGATGAGGCGGCGGCCATCGCAGCTGAGCAGCAACGGATCGCAGCCGAGTTCCTGGCCGGCTGGCGATCGGAGTTTCCGGATGTCAAGGTCACTTTGCGAGTCATCCAGGGAAACACCGCTGCTGTCTTACTCGAAGCAGCTAAAACTGCGAGCTTGGTGGTGACTGGATCGCGCGGTCGCGGTGAGTTCCGCGGAGCGTTCCTGGGCAGCACCAGCAACGCCCTGATTCACCACGCCGGCTGCCCGATTGCGATCGTGCGCACCGAGCAACCAGCGGTGGCGAAGCAACAACCTGTGGCGGCCTGATCCAGGTTCGCTCGCTCACGTGGGTCAGCGACAGCTGATCGAGAATGCGGCCATACACTCGGTCAGCTCAATGATACTTTGCCCACCCCGAGTCGCTGTTCCTCCGGCTTCAGACACTTTTTGAGAAACCACATTCGCGCTTTCGGAAACATTGGAGATATTGATCGTCATCTCTTCAGCCGAAGCAGCCATGCGCGTTGCGTTGTCACTACCGTTATTGGCGCTACTCGCGACTTGGTGAGAAGCGCTTGCCAGCGACTCTGCATAAATCACCAGTCGTTTCGTATCTT
>RFTO01000271.1 GCA_009923375.1 Actinomycetota bacterium
CTTTGAGCTCCAAGACATCCTGAATTACTCAAGCCTCGCTGGCACCGTCCCCGCCGGGGCCACGTTTGGCGTGAACGGTGGCGCAAACCAATTGGGCCTTAATATTGTCACCAACAACAACATCTATGGTGCCCAAATTGGAGGCAAGGCGGACTGGCACCTGCTGCCAAAGCTACGGCTCTCGTTGGTAAAGAAGTTCATGATCGGCGGCAACTCGATCACAGACACTTCTTCCATGGCGACTGGCAACGGTGTCGTCGCAACGTTCGCCGGCGGAGCTCCGGTGCAGGTTTACAGCACCGCTTCAACCTTCTCGTATCTCGGCTCGCTTGACGCCGGTCTGGCCTGGGACGTTACCCGTCACTGGAGCCTGTCTCTTGGCTACAGGGTGGTCGGTGTGGGGAACATCGCCCAGTCGGATCCTGCTTGGCCGACGAGCGTGACCTCCCCCAGTTCGCTCTCCCACATTAATACGGCTGGCAGCACCTTCGTGCATGGTGGTTTTGCCGGATTTGAGGGGAGGTACTGACGCTGTGGTGCACCCC
Source organism: Actinomycetota bacterium (assembly GCA_009923375.1). Classification (GTDB taxonomy): domain Bacteria; phylum Actinomycetota; class Actinomycetes; order S36-B12; family UBA5976; genus RFTO01. Next base: position 546 of record RFTO01000271.1, read on the forward strand.
CTAACGACACACTGTTCCAAGCAGGTTTGCTGGGCATTGTTCATCGCGATCATCACGACGATGCTCACGATCAACGCCGCTTCGCCTGCGGACCCCAGCCTGCTCCCTTCGGCAGGAAGGCCAACGACGGGCTCTGTCGCACGAGTAGTCATTCCGTCCGACCGTGTGTTTGTTTCAGGTGAGGATCAGTCTGCGCTGTGGCATCAGACTGTTTCCCGCGTGAGTGCCGAGGCTCCGGCGATTCGCATTCGCTCCCCCGACCTCAGTCAGAGCCCGCCGGTCGATGGGCTGATCGAAACGTCATGGGTCGGCATGCCCAATGCCAAGGCTAGCCCCAATGCACGGCGACGGGCCGTGGTTCACTTCACGCCCGATGAAGGCGGAGCTTGGCTAGAAACAGAGACCACCTCCGAAATGACGATGCCGGAACCGCTCCCACTTTCGTCGGCAATTGAATCCTCGTCCTTTTTTGGTTCGAGGCAGACGCATGTGCAGCAGGTCGCGATGCTCTCTGCCGAAGGTTGGGCAGCGGACGACAACCCCATTGAACTCGCACAGTTCACAGGCAGTGGATTACCAACAGCGGATGGTGTGGCGCCGCTTCCAGGAGCCGATGGTATCGTGACCATGCCCCCTGCCTACCCAAACTCGCTGTCGCCGTTTTCATTCCCCACGCACCCGGCGCTGTCTCGTGCGGTACGCAAAGTCGGCAGCGACTACAAAAACTTCTATTCCTGCGACAGCTTGGTATGTGTTGCCGCAGCGTTTGGTACCGGAGCACTCATGGCAAACACGGGTTTCGACACGACCATGCAGACTGCGTGGCAGACCAGCGTCGCCCCGACTGGCTTTGGCCACTTCCTTAGCAGCACGAAGCCACTTGGGGAAGGTCGCTATGAACTAGCCGTGTGGGGCACAGCGGCT
>RFTO01000272.1 GCA_009923375.1 Actinomycetota bacterium
TGATCGGGTACCCGATCAAACTTCCCGAGCTCAGGTCGAGTTCGGAAATCTGTCGTTCTGTGCTTTGCAACTTTGCGAAGCTGCAAGGCTTTATTGAGTTGTTTAGCGGTCGGCCTTCGGGTCGAGTGCGTCTCGAACCGCGTCACCGACGAGGTTGAACGAAAGCACGACGATGAAGAGCATTCCGCCGGGAATCCAGAAGTAGGTCGGGTTCGTCTGCCAATAGACGGAGGCATCGGCCAAGATGGTTCCCCAGGTGGAAGCCGGCTGCTGAACGCCGATGCCGAGGTAGGAGAACGCAGCCTCGGCGCTGAGGTATCCAGGCAGAGCGTTGGAGGCGAAAACGATGACTGGCGGCCACAAGTTCGGCATCAGTTCCTTGAACACAATGCGTCGACTCGGTGCGCCAAGTGCCTGAGCTGCGGTGACGAAATCACGCTCGCGCATGGACAGCACCTGGCTGCGGATCAAACGGGCGAACGAGGTCCAACCGAAAAAGACAAAGAAGATGATCAGCGCGGTAACGCGAGCGGTGTTTCCATGCAGTCTCGGGATTCCGAGGTTCTCCAGGCGGTTCACGGCCGGCTCGGTCAGGGCAATGATCATGAAGAATCCGGGGAAAGCCATGAGGAAGTCGATGACACGACCGATTGCTGTGTCAACAATTCCACCGAAATAGCCAGAGACCATGCCGACAACCAAACCGAAGAACAGGGTGAGGAATGTGGTCAGGAAGGCCACCGTGAAGGAAATTTGCGAGCCGTAAAGAATGCGGGAGAAAAGGTCGCGACCCAAGCCCGGCTCAAGGCCGAAGGGGTGCGCCCATGAAATGCCACCGAAGGCTCCGACCTGGTCTTGGTCAAGGAGATTCTGGTTGATCTGCTGTGGGTCCAAGCCCATGAGCTTGCAGATGAGCTGTGCACTTGCCGCGGACAGCAGGAAGAAACCTGACACATACAGGGCGCCGACACCTGTGCGGTCGTTGCGGAAGCGGCGCCATGCCAGCTGAGCTGGGCTGCGACCGACGATTCCTTGCTCCTGTGCGTGAGGAGCTTCGGTTGTCGGTTCCGCAAGTGCGGTAGCCACGATGGAGCCTGCCTTCCCTGTGTTCACGGTCGATCACTGTGATCGCGGGGACCTCGAATCCCTTGGCTCACCCCGAGGAGGAAGCACATCGGCCGTCAATCGGGGCCCGATTCCTCACCTTTGGAAAAGCCACTGCGATCTCGATGAATCGAGAGTGTCGCAATACTAGACAGCGCCCTAGTCAGCGCGCTAGCCCCCGTTATCTATGAATTTCCTGAGCGTTCATTCATAGCCGCATGACTTTATGTCGCCGTACAGCCGAATTAGTCTGAGCTGGGGCCAGCGCCAAGATGATTTGCAAAGAATTCAACCTCGCGAATGAGCAGATTCTCGCTGATTGTCTCCTGTGGAGTCATGTGCGTGACCCCGACTAAAGGCAG
>RFTO01000273.1 GCA_009923375.1 Actinomycetota bacterium
AAACGAAGCCCAGCAAAGCGCCACGCCAGGCGCTGGCGTGTGCAAAGGCAAGTGAGTTGACGGCAGCCAGTGTCGGGCCGACACAAGGAGACCAGCCGAGACCGAAGACCAAGCCGAGGAGGAACGCTCCCCACACCCCACTGGCAGTCCATGAGTGCGGGCGCGAATCGCGTTGCAGGAAGCGGACTTGGCCCATGAACGCCAGGCCCAAGATGATGACGACGACTCCGAGCACCTGCTCGATCTGGCGTGCGTGGGATTGCAGCAAGTTCCCGACACTGCCGAAGGCGGCGCCGTACGCGGTGAATTCAACACTGAAGCCCAAAACGAACAACAGGGTTCCGCGCACAGCCAACGAACGATTCCTGCTCGTGCCGCCGAGGGCGCTAGCAATGTAACTTAGGTAGCCTGGCACCAAGGGCAAGATGCACGGGGATGCGAACGACAAAGCTCCAGCGGCCAGAGCCACAAGCAGCGCCAACCACATTGGTCCCTGCGACACCACATGAGCGGTGTCGATCACATGGATCGCCGAGGGGATCATTTGCCGCTCTCAGCCAGCAACGGGTCGACCAGCCCGCGCAGTTTTGAGTAACTCGCCTCACCTAGCGCCCAGCCGGCGATGCGCCCTTGCTTGTCGAGAACGATGCTGGTGGGAGTGAAGATCTTCGGCACGGTGCCGGCAAAACCACCGAGGAATGCGCTGCCGTCCTGATCGGCCACCGATCCGTATGTGATGCCGAGCCGACGCGCGAAGGCCGTTGCTGCGGCTGATTGATCGCGGGTGTTCACTCCGAGCACCACAACGCCCTTCGGCCCAAGTGAGTCGTTGATGCGTTGCAGCGCGGTCGCCTCATGTCGACAAGGTCCGCACCACGAGGCCCACACGTTGAGCAGCACCACTTTGCCGCGAAGGGTGGGTGTTCGCAAGCCATTTATCAGCATGGCTGGGACTGCGGGTGCGGGTTTGCGATCGATGGCTTTTACAAGAGCGGTCGTGGAGTCGGCGTAGACAAACCCGGCGCCCGCCACCGACGAGTTACTCCCGCCGCAGGCAGACAAAGTGATAGCCCCCAGCATCAACAGTGCAGCGCCGGCGACCCCCCGTTTCATGCGCCGGCGATCCTGGAGGCATTACCCAGCAATGACTGGGCTGGTTCTGAATACTCAAGTCCGACGAACTCAGGCTCGGCGCCGTTAAATTCGAAAGTTAAGCTCGTCAGCGATGCGAGTGCACACTGGCGTTTGCGTGGGTCGTGCCAGTAACGGCGGCGCTCGGCATCGAGCCGCGCAATCCAGATAGGCAGCTGGTGGCTGATGATCAGCGCTTCATGTCCGCGCGCTTCCTTGGCAGCATCAGCAATCGCCGCGCGCATTCGCGCAGCGACTTGCTCATATGGCTCCCCCCACGATGGACGCATCGGTTGCCATAGGTGACGCCAATATTGCGGCTTGCGTAGCACGC
>RFTO01000274.1 GCA_009923375.1 Actinomycetota bacterium
TGTTGAATCCGTCACTCAATCGTGAGGCGGCTTGGTGATCTTACTGGCGCGATCTGGTAAATCGGTCCTCGTAGAGGATCGCAAATTGGTTCATCGCTGATTTCCAGTGGTTGGCCGCCCGCCCCCAGTCCGCGGTGATGTTGCGCAGCGCCAGCCAGATCAGCTTGGTGGCCGCCTCGTCGCTGGGGAAGTGGCCGCGCGTTTTGATGATCTTGCGCAGCCGTGCGTTCACGCTCTCGATGGCGTTGGTGGTGTAGATCACGCGCCGCACCTCGGGCGGGAAGGCGAAGAACGGGATGACCTTGTCCCAGGCCCGGCGCCAGGCGCTGACCACGGTCGGGAACCGCTGCCCCCAGGGGCCGGCCGCAAACGCATCCAACTCGGCCTCGGCCGCCTCGGCGCTCACCGCGGTGTAGATGGGTTTGATGGCTGCGGCCAGCGCCTTGCGGTCTTTCCATGACGCAAAGTCCAGGCCACCCCGGATCAGGTGCACGATGCAGGTCTGCAGCGTCGTCGCCGGGAACACTGCGCCCAGCGCCTCTGGCATGCCCTTGAGGCCGTCGGTGACGGCAATCAGGATGTCCTGCACCCCGCGCGTCTTCAGATCGTTGAAGACCTTCATCCAGAACTTCGCCCCCTCGGTGTTCTCGATCCAGATTCCCAGGATGTCGCGCGAGCCGTCAGGCAGTACGCCCAGCGCCAGGTAGACGGCCTTGGAGCGCACCACCGCATCCTCGCGAATCTTGACCCGCAGCGCATCGAAGAACACCACCGGGTACATCGCCTCCAGCGGCCGTGTCTGCCAGGCCGTGACCTCGCCCATCACCTCATCGGTGACACGGCTGATGAGCTCGGGCGAGACGTCCACCGAGTACATCTCAGCCAGGAAACCCTGGATCTCGCGCACCGTCATGCCGCGTGCGTACATGGCGATGATCTTGTCGTCGAAACCCGTAAAGCGCCGCTCGTGCTTGCCAATGAGCTGCGGCTCGAAGCTGCCTTCGCGATCGCGTGGGACATCGATGCGCAGCGCCCCCACATCGGTCAGTACGGTCTTGGTGCTCTTGCCGTTGCGGTGGTTGGCTGATCCGCCTGTGGGCTTGGCTTGGCCGGGCGCATAGCCTAGGTGATGACTCATCTCGGCGCCCAGCGCCCGCTCAAGAATTGACTTCTTGAACTGATCGAACAGCCCTTGGACTTGGCCCGGCGTCATGGGCCCGGTCACCAGCTGGTCAAGCAGCTCGGCCGGGATGTGAAATTGCGGCTGTGCCGCCTGGTCCGCCAAAGCGGTGGGTTTGGTCTTGCGTGGCATTCATGCTCCTTGTCGACATGCTATGCCTCACACACAAAATTTCTGACAAGCTCATTTGATAGCTTCTTGCGCTTGTCCATTGGGCGCAGTAACTGATTTTTTATGCACAAGAATAATCTGGAGAAAAT
>RFTO01000275.1 GCA_009923375.1 Actinomycetota bacterium
ATGACGCGAGTGTCATCGGCCTTGCAGAAAGGACAGAACATCCGTGCCACCTCCTTGATCTGTCACTAGATCACCGCAGATTCACCCCAGATGGGGCCGCAACTGCGGCGATGCTGCGTGTACATCGCCGTATATGTCCGTGCTTGTGTATATAACGTGGGGATAACATGTGCATTGTCGACCACAATCTGTGGATGAATTACATACATGTGACCACTACATGTAGGACTTTAGAGCCTGTTTCCCCACAAGGCAAGTAGGTGACAACAATCCGCGCAACACGGGCGTGTCATCGTGTGTGAACACGTCAAGCGGCAGCTGGTCGGATGTGTGGGAGCAGGGCTGCCACACGAGGAAAAGGCCTCTGCGGCGCTGCTAGCCCCTACTAACTCTTAGGCACCCGGATCTGCGCACCAACGGCTAAACCCTTGTTTGCAGAGGGATTCAAGGTACGAAGCTCTGCTACAACCTCACGGATATCCCCATGGTGCGGCAAAGAACGAGCAACGCTCCAGAGAGTGTCTCCCGGCTGGATGACGTAGCCGACCGTGGGCACCGAGCCTGCAGCTGGAGGCGGCGCAATGAATGAGGCCGCACCCATGATGGCCGTGGTGAGACCAACAGCGGCGGCGAAGGTCATGAGTAGTCGACCCCGACGGGTGACGCGTATCGGAGCCGCCGGCGCTGCGACAGCCACCAAAGCCGTCGAATGGGCGATGAATCGGGCTGCAACAGGGGTTGCCACAGGAGTTGCCACAGTGGAAAGTTCTGCGGCGATCGACTGCGGTCGCGGGGCTGGGAGCAACGATGGCATGTCAGAGAATTGCTTACCACCATTGGGTTTCACGCTGCCTCGCACCGTGAACGACCGAGGTGCGGTAATAGTTGCGGCCAGTGACATGTGGTCCTCGTTTCCTTCGTCGTACCTGCATCTGACTAGTTTTCGAGCTTCTAGCTTTCTCACGCCGGAGTGCTGATATGTAGTTTTCTAACATCTGTTCTAATGTACATCTGTGCAATTTGTACCACCCCTATCCGACACACGCAAGTGCATTCTTGAACAAATGTTTGATTTTCTACCCCCTTTGGGGTTATGGTGTGCCGGCGAGCCCGTATAACCACCACCAGATAACCACCACCAGCACGAGCCCAGCCCGTAAAGCCAGCCCGGTCGTCGTACGCCCGGCTGACCGAGATCTCGGAGGACCCCATGCATTCGGATGCTTCAACCCCTAACGGCGATGTGTCCCCTCCCCACGCTTCCCACCACGAGGATCTGGGACAAGTGCTGGATTTTCCCGCGCCAGGCACCCGCACCGGCATCTCGATGCGTCAGCAACAGATCCTCGAATGCATTGCGGCGGCAATCGCAAGTCAGGGATATCCACCATCGATGCGTGAGATTGCCGAG
>RFTO01000276.1 GCA_009923375.1 Actinomycetota bacterium
GATCGGCATGAAATCCGCACTGGCGACGGGCAACTTCCCAGGTGGCAAGATGGGCACGAAGGCGGGAATCAGTCAGGTTATGAACCGGCTGACATATCTGTCGGGCATCAGCCATTTGCGTCGCGTCTCTACGCCGATTGAGAAGACGGGCAAACTGCTGGCTCCGCGCAAGCTCCATGCAACGCAATGGGGCTTCGTCTGTCCCGCTGAGACGCCAGAGGGTCACGCAGTGGGTGTGGTGAAGAATCTGAGCAGCACGGCCTTCGTCTCTCTGCCGATTTCACCGGAGCCGGTGGTGGCGTTTCTCTACGATGTGCTGAAGATGCGCAACCTCGCCACGGTCAGCCGACAGGATCTCTTCACGTATACCCGCGTTCTGGTGAACGGTGCGTGGATCGGTATGTTAGTGACTGATGCGACGGAGGCGGCGGCGGCGGCGGCGGCTCTCCGTGCCGCGAAACGCGCGGGACGCATTCATCCACACACGGGTATCACCGTTAAGCCGGCGCGGCGCGAAATCTGGATTAATACGGAGGGTGGGCGGCTACTCCGTCCGATCCTGAATGCAGCGGCGTGGCGCGACGCTTGCGCCGATGGCTCGGCCCCACCACCATGGCTAACGTGCTCCGCCACGGCAGCCACGGCCACCTACACCTGGAACGATGTGCTCCGCTGGACCTCACCGGCGGGCCACAGTCTGATTGAGTACATTGATCCGACCGAGACGGAGAATTTCTACATTGCAATGACACCGGATACGCTCACGGCAGACCATACGCATATGGAGATCCATCCCAGCATCGCGCTCGGCACGATGGCCTCCAACATTCCGTTTCCCGATCACAATCAGGCACCGCGCAACTCCTATCAGTCCGCGATGGGAAAACAGGCGATGGGGGTCTACGCACTCAGCCACCGCGAGCGTCTGGATACGATGGCGAATCTGCTCTGGTACTCCTCCGTACCGCTGGCGAGCCCCTACATGAGCCGGTTCTATCGGGCGCAGAGCATGCCATCGGGATTCAACATCATCGTCGCGATCATGACCTACGGCGGCTACAATCAGGAGGACTCCATCATGATCAACCGGTCGGCGCTGGATCGCGGTCTGTTCCGGTCGGAGTTCTATCGCACATACAAGGACGAGGAGAAGAAGAATCAGGCGTCGGGTGAGGAGGAGCGGTTCTGCCGACCGAATCCGGTGACGACGCGCCACATGAAGCTGGCCTGCTACGATAAGCTGGGGGCCGAAGGTATCGTACCTGAGAATGTGTTCGTGACGCAGGACGATGTGCTGATCGGCAAGGTGGCGCCGATCCGGCTGCGCGGTGCGGACGGAGCGGCGATGGCGGGAATCAATCATGCATCACTGCAGGCAATGTCGTCGGTTGCGGCAGCAGCGGCAGTGG
>RFTO01000277.1 GCA_009923375.1 Actinomycetota bacterium
ATCGCTCGTCGCGGGATCAAGGTCGTGACCAACGCAGGAGCTCTGAACCCTTCTGCTTGCGCCGAAGCGCTCCGTGCCGCGATCGGTGCCGCCGGATTGTCTCTTCGAGTTGCTGCTGTGGTCGGCGACAACTTGTTGTCGCGTGCCTCCGACATCGTCAACGAATCCTCCCGCGACATGTTCACCGACGAGAAAATTCCTTCGTCGCTCGGCTCGTTGAACGCTTACGTGGGCGCATTTCCGATTGCGCAAGCGCTGGGAGCGGGTGCCGACATTGTCATTGCTGGACGATGCGTAGACGCAGCCGTGGTGCTCGGTCCACTGATACATGAATTCGGCTGGAAGACCACAGATTACGACCTTCTGTCTGCGGGCGCCCTTGCGGGTCACATCATCGAGTGTGGTCCGCAGTGCACGGGCGGTAACCATACCGACTGGGACCATGTTCCTGGATGGGACGACATCGGTTATCCGATCGCCACAGTCGGCTCTGATGGCACCATTGAAATAGGCAAGCCCGATGGGACTGGTGGCCTTGTCAGCCGTGCCACGGTGGGGGAACAAATTCTTTATGAGATTGGCGATCCAGGCGCCTATTTGTTGCCCGACGTCACATGCGACTGGCGTCGTGTTCAGGTAAACCCTTCGGGAATAGACCGTGTTCGTGTCTCTGGTGCAGTTGGAACCGCGCCTACAGACACCTACAAGGCCACATGCACAGTGACGGATGGATTTCGCGTGATGTCCACAGCGATGTTCGCTGGCATGGATGCATCTGGCCGTGCCCGTCGCGCAGGGCACGCGGCGGTGGCGCGTGCCCAACGGCTGATGCTTGGGGATGGGTTGGGTGGCCCCACTGAAACGTCTGTCGAGGTCATCGGTGCGGGAGCCACCTCGGCGGACGCCACATTGCGTACGACCGATGAAGTTGTCTTGAAGGTTGGCCTTCGGCATCAAAACAAGGATGCCCTGGAAATCTTCTCCAAGGAGTTCGCAACCATGGGACTGGTGGCGCAGGGCCTTACCGGCCTTTTCGCCGGTCGCGCGCGTGTTGCACCCGTCTATAAGGTTCTACACCTGTTGGTGTCGAAGTCGAAGGTGCCGCTGCGTATTGAAATGGGGGGCACGATCTTGCCAGCCGAGGTCCTTCTTGGCTCGCCAGATGCAGTGATCGCAACGCCGCAAATGGCAGAGCCGACCGCCACACCACCTGGTGAAGATACCGTGATCGTGCCGTTGCGCTCAATCGCATGGGCACGCAGCGGCGACAAAGGTGACAAAGCCAACATCGGAGTCATCGCACGGCGACCCGAATTCGTCACCATCTTGCGCGAGCAAGTCACATGTGCTCGTGTCACCGAGATGTTTCGGCACTACCTGAAGGGGCCGGTACGGCGCTGGGAATTGCC
>RFTO01000278.1 GCA_009923375.1 Actinomycetota bacterium
TTCGCTGTCCTCTGGCATCGAGTGGATCGCCATTGATGCGAACCAACCCGCTGAACGCCTGTGCGCCGACGAGCACACGCAACGCGGTGGTCTTACCAGCACCGTTCGGCCCGATGATGCATGTCCAACCGCCGACCGGAACAGACAGATCCACATCGCGCAGAATCTGATGACGGTGGACCGACACTGCGACTCCGCTGGCTTGGATCATGGTGGGTTCGTTCATCTGGCACCTCCCGCTCTTGTGCGCAACACGAAGAGGAAGAACGGCGCACCAATGAACGCTGTGATGACGCCGATTGGCACTTCAGCTGGCGACAGCAGGGTACGAGCGCCGAGGTCGGCGAGCACGAGAAATGCACCACCCACCAAAGCGATGACGGGCAGTAAGCGGATGCTGGAGCGGCCGGTGAGATAACGAACGAGGTGCGGAACCACGATGCCCACGAAGCCGATGAGTCCGCTGACCGACACCGCTGCCGAAGTCGCCAGCGTCGCGCAGGCAATGGTGGCGATACGCAAACGCTGGGGATGCGTCCCTAGGGACACAGCCTCATCGTCGGATAGTTGCAATGCGTCGAGCCGCCGGGACAACACCATGAGGGCGGCAATGGAAGCGATGATGTAACCCGCCACGGCACGAACGGAATCCCAGCCAGTGACTGTGAGTTGCCCGAGGATCCAGGAAAACACGGGACGCTGGGTGTTGCTGTTGCGTTGCTGCAGGTAGGTCTGCACGGCTGTGGCAAATGATGCGACCGCCACCCCGGCAAGCACGGTGGTCACCGGATCAGACCCAAGTCGTCCGCCCAGAGTCAATGTCACCACCACTGCGAGCACGGCTCCGGCAGTGGCGTAAAGAGGTAACGATGCCGACACAGCGCTGGTGCGCAAGGTGATGGCGATGGTCACGCCGAGGCCAGCCCCGGCAGCCACACCGAGGAGGTATGGATCGGCCAGGGGGTTGCGGAACACCGTTTGATACGCAGCCCCGCTTGAGGCCAGCGCCATCCCCACCAGCACCGCGAGCACAACTCTGGGCAGGCGAATCTCCAGCAGCAGTGTGCGGTCGACACCTTCGAGCCCGCCGGGCAATCCGAACAATGTGCGCAAGACCCCGCCTGTGGGCAGCGATACCGGCCCTAGGGCAGCGGCTACCACCACCGACGCGATGAGCAGACCACCGGCTGTCGCTGCCCACACCCAGGTGCGGGCATAGGCGCGTAACGGCGCTCGGGTGGCAGTCTCAGGTGCGGTTGTGGTCATGATTGTTGAGGGCTACTTGCCTTTGTTGATCGCTGCGACGATGTTGCCGACTGCGCGATAGAAATCGACAACCCGCGGACCCCATCGCGAGGAAATGCTGGCGCTGACAGCTCGTGCCCGCGAGTTCCTCACTGCTGAAATCG
>RFTO01000279.1 GCA_009923375.1 Actinomycetota bacterium
TCGCGCAATCGGCTGCCAGCAGGCATTCATCTGGAATGTGTAGCCACGATCCACATCGCCGTCCGCTCGCTCTGGGGCCCACACCAGGAGCCCCATCTGTGACACCTGCTTTGCAGATCCGCGCTCTGGCTGTTCAAGTGCAAAGGCGTATGCCTCCAACTGCGGTTGATAAAACAAGGCTTTGTCACTCTCGGAGGACGACACCTTGCAGTCAACAATTCCGTAGCTGCCTGAATCAAACTGCGTGAGCAGGTCGTATTTCCCGCGGACTTTGAATTGGGTCACTTCATCGTTGACGACGATGGGTTGCGAAACGACCCAGTCGCCGGCACCGACGACGCGTCCGGGCGGCAGCACTCGACTGAGTTCATGAGTGGAGGCATTGCGATAGAGCGACTCCTGCATTGCAGACAAAGTGCCGACGAGCGGCATCGTCATGGGGGCACTCACGCCCGCGTTGTATTTCAGCCACAAGCATCGGTGGCAGTTTGACCAGCCAAAGGTGAGGTCACTGGGGGAGATGAAGGTCTTTGTGGGCATGGCTTCCTCTGGTTGTTTTGGATTACTCAGAGCCTAGATGTGACCAGTGACATGGCGCGGCGCGGCGCGTGACGACTGCCAAATGGGCTTGTTCTGCGCGCCACTGTCCCAGCGACTGACCCTAAGATGCCGCGAAGTGTCAGGATGAGCACATGTCGAGCATTGAGTACTCAAATCTGCGTCGGGATATTGAACTCACGGGCTATTACCCGGATTTCGTACTCGACGCACTGGCGGACGCGTTTGCGCAAGAAGAGGTGAATGGCTACTTCATCCACCTTGAGGCGACCTTCGACAGCGATGAGTTGCGTCGCCATGTGACGGTGCTCGCCATCACTGCCACGAGACTCGTCGTGAGTCACACAGACGAATATCCAGCCGATGAGACAAGTCCAGTTCCGTATGCCACGTCCACCGTTGAATCAGTGCAGTTGAGTCGCGTGCAAACCGTCGTCGTCAATCGCAAGGTCAGCAATCCCGCTCGCTACACCTCAGGCGGACCAATGGCAGAGGTGCTCGTGACCATTGGCTGGGGTGCGGTGAACCGCGTTGAGTTGGAACCCGCCGACTGCGGTGACCCGCAATGCGAGGGCGACCACGGCTATCTTGGCAGTGCGAGCAATGATGACTTGTCAATCCGCGTCAGTGCTGAAGCAGATGGCAAACATGTTGTCACCCGAGCGCTTGCATTTGCGCGTTTGCTCAACGATGTGACATCGCAAGCACGCCAGTCCCAATAACACCGCGGTGTTTCGGTGACTAGCTAGGGTCGTTTGTCTGCGTGCCGAGCAAGATTTCATCCCACGATGGGATGCGTGCACGACCACGCTTGGTCTTTGCCTTGGTCTCCACAAC
>RFTO01000280.1 GCA_009923375.1 Actinomycetota bacterium
GAAACATCTGTTAAAAAATTACTATTTGTTGATGATGTTCCTCCAGTTGATATTTGTGTTCCATTTATATAAATACTTCCTGTTACAGATAAATTTTTATTCAAAGAGACATCTCCACCGACATATAATGTATTACTTATTGCCATATTTGCATATGGTGTTATTGATGTATAAATTCCTACTTGTGGAATAAATATATTTAGATATTGACCGTTTGCAGACATTGCTGTTTTTCCATATCCGTTTTGAGTTCCTATAGGTGCAGTTGTTTTTATCCATGAATTTAATATACCATAATTAATTGAAATATACATTCCTGCATCTATTGATGTTGTTGTTGTTATTGCTATTTGATATTGTCCATTTGCTGACATTGCTACTGATGTCCAATTATTATTTGAATTTGAATTTGATTGAACCCATTTTTTACCATAATCATTTGAAACATAAATTCCATTTTCATAACTTACAGCAGTTTGATATTGTCCATTTGCAGACATTGCTAGTGATGTCCAATTATAAGTATTTGAATTTGATTGAACCCATGTTTTACCATAATTATTTGAATTATAAATTCCATCATAACCAGAAAATATTTGATATTGACCATTTGCAGATATTGCTATTGATCGGATGTTAGTAGTAATTGAACTTGATTGAACCCATGTTTTACCATAATTATTTGAAATCCAAATTCCAATATCAAAAGTAAGAGCAATACGATATTGTCCACTTGCTGAGATTGCTATAGAATGCCAATTATAGTTATTTGAAGTATCTTGACTCCATGTTATACCATAATTATCTGAAGAATATATTCCCGTATTTAAACCTGGAGGATTAGGATACATATAATTTCCATTATCCATTGTAGCAGTTTGATATTGACCATTTGCAGATATTGCTATTGATGTCCAATTATAAGTATTTGAATTTACTTTTCTCCAATTTATTCCATAATTATTTGAAGTATAAATTCCATTAGCAAAAAATGAAGTAGTTTGATATTGACCATTTGCAGACATTGCTATTACAGCGTAATATACTGTTGTTGGTAATGATAATGTCCAATTTGATCCAAAATTATTTGAAAAATCTAACGGAGGTGTATTTGTTAACAATACTGATTGATCAATTAATGTTACTGGATTTAATGTTCCACGTAAATTAGTTGTTCCACTTACGTCTAATAGAAATGTATTTCTTGAAGGGTCTACTTCTCCTGATACTCCAATAAATAAAGATTTATTTATATATAAATTTCCATTCAATGAAACATCTCCTCCTACAAACAAATTTTTATTTAATGATGCATCTCCAAAAACAAACAAACGACTAGCCATTGAAACATCTGTTAAAAAATTACTATTTGTTGATGATGTT
>RFTO01000029.1 GCA_009923375.1 Actinomycetota bacterium
TGAACTCCACTGTTGCGGCAGCGCTGGTCGCCGCGAAGTTACATATTGCCTCGGCGCACGTGGAAGCCGGCCTTCGTTCTTTCGACATGACCATGCCCGAAGAAGTGAACCGCATCCTCACCGATCAGCTCGCAAGCCTTCTCTTGGTCACCAGTGAGGACGCCACCGAGCACTTGCTGCGCGAGGGCGCTGCCCGCGAGAAGATCCACTTCGTTGGCAATCCGATGATTGACACCCTGATGTCTCAGCGCCATAAATTCGACGCCGTCTCTGCCCGCGCTGAATATGGAATTGACGGCGATTACGTCATCGCAACTCTCCACCGGCCAGGGAATGTGGATGATGAAGACGACGCCCGCGCTGTCGCCACCGCTCTGCGCGAGATCAGTGAGGTGGCGCCAGTCATGCTGCCACTACACCCACGTGGTCGCGACCTGCTGATGCGCGTTGGCTTGAGCGAGGCGCCGAACGTCCGAGTGCTCGACCCCTTGGGTTACATCGAGTTCATGTCGCTCGTCAGCGGCGCGAGCGCAGTGGTCACCGACTCTGGCGGAGTCCAGGAGGAGACAACCATCCTCGGCGTTCCTTGCTTCACGCTTCGACCAAACACCGAGCGCCCGGTCACCATTACTGCCGGTACCAACCGCCTCGTCACAGTGGACGTGGTCGCGAGTCTGGTCGCTGATGCGATTCGCGCTGGCAAGCCTGCGGATTGGCCGACCCCGCCGCTGTGGGATGGTCGGGCCGGCGAGCGCATCGCCGACGTGATCTGCACCTGGCTGGCACAGAAGTAATCTCGAGGCGGCTGCGATGACCACACGCGTGTTGTTGGTGACCACCAATGGCACGGGTATGGGTCATCTCGCGCGAATGACTGCCGTTGCCCTTGCCGGTAAACGAACTGGCGAGATCGAGCCGTTCATCCTCACAATGTCGGTTGCCGCTCCGATGGCAGCCCAGATGGGGATTCCGGTTGAGTATTGCCCCAGCACCCAACGCGGTTGGCACGCGCATTGGGAGTGGGATGCCTATTTGCGCGAACGACTCGCCTTGCTGATTGAGCACCTCAACATCGATGTGGTGATGTTCGACGGAGTAATGCCGTACGACGGGTTGTTGGCAGTGATGCCGCAGTTCCCTCGGGTGAGATTCGTGTGGTGTCGCCGAGGTATGTGGAGACGGGATGCAAAAGTTGCTCGCCGCGCTCTTGCCCGGGCTAGGTTCTTCGACGCAGTTATCGAGCCGGGCGACCTTGCCAGCAGTGCCGACAATGGACGGACTGCCAAAGCAGTGAATGTAATCCGCACATCTTCAGTGAGTTTGACGGCTGATGTGGACATGCTCCCTCGTGACGCGGCCAGAGCTGAGCTGGGCCTGGATGCATCGGGACGATATGTGTTCTTCGCCTTCGGATCGGGGTTAACTGGCGACAGCGCAACGGTGCTCAGAGCGTTGGTAAGCGCTGCAACGCTGCACCGAAGCACAAATGCGGTGAGTGGTTCACCATGGCAAGCCTGGCAGGTGGCCACAGTGAAACCTTGGCGTGATGCACAGGCGGCAGCGGGAGTGCTTTACATCGACCGAGTGTTTCCGCTGGTGAGATACCTCCGCGCTTTCGACGCGGTGGTGACTTCCGCTGGCTACAACGCAGTCCACGAGTTCGTCAGCGCAGGAATGCCGTGCGTTGTTGTCCCAAACTCTGCATCTGTCACCGACGACCAAGAGGCCCGCGCCGGACAACTCCAACTGCAGGGGCTGGCCTTAACTTCCTCTGCGAGCGCAGAGCCACTCAATCACGCGTTTTCGGCCTTACTCGATGGCTGGGTCCCCACAAACACAGCACCTGCCTGCAATGGATCGGCAGAAATTGCCACCGTCCTAGCCACGCTAGCCGCCAGGACTGACTCACCTGAGTTATCCGGCGCCGCCGTTGGCGAAATGTCCCGCCAACAATCCAGGATTGACACGAAACTGGCGCTCATGCGGCTCGTTGGGCCGGTGCTGATCAGCGCCCTTCGACGCCTCCGAGGTCGACGCAGCGCGGCCATCGCAGTGAACGCAGTGGTCATCACCGACGATCTAGCGCAGGTCGCTGCGCACCCTGCAGACGCCGCCATCGAGCACCTGATCACCACCAATCACTCATTGACATCTGGCCCGAGCACCGCCGTTGCCTACGAGCGGGCGCGGCGCGAACTCGTGCGAAAGGTCTACTCAAGTAGGCTCTGAGCCATGTCTCAACGCCTTGTAATCCTTGGGCTTGGCTATGTCGGCCTGCCCCTCGTCGAAGCCGCTGTCGAAACTGGTTGGCAGGTGACTGGATTCGATGTCTCCACTGCTGTGGTGGACGGCCTGAATGCCGGAAAATCCCACGTGGACGACCTCTCAGACGCCACCATCGCCGGCTTACTCGCCAAGGGTTTCACAGCCACCACCGATGACAGTGTGCTCGCCGACGCCGATGTCGCGGTCATCTGCGTGCCAACGCCACTTGCAGATGATGGTGGGCCTGATTTGCGTGCGGTGCTGAGTGCAACCCGCACCATCGCCAAGCACCTACACAAGGGAATGCTCGTGGTGCTCGAATCCACCACCTACCCCGGCACCACAGATGAGGATGTGCGGCCGATTCTTGAGGCTGGTGGGCTCATTGCAGGCACCGACTTCAATCTGGCGTTCTCCCCCGAGCGCATCGACCCGGGTAACCCGGTCTACGGGATGCGCAACACCCCGAAGGTGGTCGGCGGTCAGACTCCAGCATGCACCGACCGCTGCGCAGATTTTTATGGCTCCTTTGTTGAGAAGGTTGTGCGCGCCCGCGGCACCCGCGAAGCGGAGGCAGCCAAGATCCTGGAAAACACTTTCCGCCACGTGAACATCGCCTTGATGAACGAGATGGCCCGCTTCTGCCACGAATTGGGTATCGACCTGTGGGATGTCATCGATGCTGCCAAGACCAAGCCCTTCGGCTTCATGCCTTTCTACCCTGGCCCTGGCGTTGGCGGTCACTGCATCCCGATCGACCCGAACTACCTTTCCTACAAGGTGCGCGCCGACCTTGGCTACCCATTCCGTTTTGTTGAGCTGGCACAAGAGATCAACAACACCATGCCGGCCTACACCGTTTCGCGCATCTCAGAGTTGCTCAATGAGCGCAGCAAGCCGCTGCGCGGCTCCAGAATCCTGCTGTTGGGTGTCACTTACAAGCCAGATATCAGCGACCAACGCGAGACCCCATCGCGACCCGTCGCCGACCAACTCATCGCCAAGGGCGCTGACGTCGTTTTCCACGACCCTCATGTGAAGACGTGGACGGTGGCAACCGGCGACCTCACCTGCGTTGACAACCTCCTTGATGAAGTGAAGCGGGCAGACATCACAGTCGTCCTGCAAACGCACACCGCGTACAACTTCGATGAGATCGCTGCCGCTGGTGGAACCATCTTCGATACTCGAGGCAAGCTACGCCAAGCCGGCGTCACTCGCCTCTGACTGATTACAGGACCAGATGACCGCGCTCATGCCCACCGAGGACGCACTTACGAGTGTGCATGACCGCACGCCCTTGTGGCGCTCGCTGAAGGACTCCTGGCGCTACCGGCACTTCGCGCAGCAGCTGGCACTGAGTCGGATTATGGCCTCGCGAACAGACAACAAGCTGGGTTTGCTGTGGGAGTTTTTGAACCCGCTGATGACTGCGCTGGTTTATTACCTCGCTTTCGGTTTGGTCCTTGGCACCCGCAAGGGAGTCGAGAACTTCGAGGTGTTTCTCTTGTGCGGGGTGTTCACTTGGGCGTTGATGAGCGGCAGTTTGGTTGAGTGCTCAGAATCTCTGGCCCGCAACTCGCGCATCATCTTGACGATGCGCTTCCCCACTCTGGTGCTGCCTTTATCGGTGGCATTGCGACAGTTGCTGACCTGGATACCGATGATGGCCGTCGTCATCATCTCCGCACTTACCAGCGGCGAGCAACTGCGGGTGAACTGGTTGGTGCTGATCCCTGCCACCCTGCTGTCCATCATGTTCGGCTCGGGCGTCGGGCTGCTTCTTGCCCACCTAGCTGCTCGCACGCGCGATGTCGCATCCTTCCTGCCATTCACCTTGAGAGCGTGGATGTTCCTCTCTGGGGTGTTCTACGACCCGATGGTGCGCTTCAAGCACGTCCACGGACCAGTTGGCTGGTTCTTCCACTACAACCCTGCCTCGGTGTTAATGGAAATGACCCGTGGTGCCTTCCTCCACACGGTCGGCATTACCCATCGGCAGTGGATCTCCGTGATTGTTCTCTCCGTTGTCTTATTCGTGGCGGGCACATTGACCTTCTGGAGCAAGGAGGGTCCGCATGACGCATGACCTTCCCGAAGCGATGATCAAGCAGCCAGAGACGCACCGCGACGCGACAATTGACGTGCGCGATATCATCGCGACGTACAAAGTCCGCACTCAACGTGGCGCCTCCGGTGTCGCTAACCTGCGTGCCCGCACTGTTGGTTCAATCAGCGAAGTGCACGCCCTGCGCGGGGTTTCCTTCACCGCCTACCAAGGTGAGTCCATCGCCATCGTCGGCCGCAACGGCGCAGGCAAATCGACTCTTTTGCGCATCATGTCTGGGCTACAGCGTCCCACAGCAGGTGAAGTGCTCGCAGTTGAGCACCCAACGCTGCTCGGAGTGGATGCGGCTTTGATGCCGCAGATCTCTGGCGCTAGGAACATCACCTTGGGCTGCCTTGCTCTGGGCATGACCCCTGCAGAGGTGGAAGAGATTCGTCCAAGCATCATTGAGATGTCAGGCATCAAGGAGTTCATTCATAACCCGCTGAACACTTACTCCTCGGGGATGAAGGCACGTTTGCGTTTCGCCATTTCAACCGCCCGGACGCCGCGGCTGCTGATGGTGGATGAAGCGCTATCCACCGGCGACGAGGTGTTCCGCGGTCGCAGCGAGGAGCGGATCCGAAGTGTCCTCGACGGGGCAGGCACTGTGCTGATCGTCAGCCACTCCATGGTCGCAGTCCAAGACCTCTGCACGCGAGGCATCTGGCTACATGAAGGCAGGGTCCACATGGATGGACCGATCATGGAGGTGTCCGAGAAATATCGCAGCTGGGCGCTGGCTGAGGACCGCCGGCAGCGGGGCTTGGACAAGAACCAATAACCATGCGCGTCGCCATCGCTACGTGCGTCCATCATCCGCTTGACGCCCGGATTTACGCCCGGCAGATCGAAGCGCTGTTGGGAGCAGGCCACGATGTCGCCTACGCCGCCCCTTTTACCGCCACTGGCACACCAGCCGATGAGCGCTTGGAATGTCATGATGTTCCACGCGCTGTCGGCTTACGTCGGCGTCATGCCGTGGCGATGACAACCGCATGGATGCGTGCGGTTTCCACCGATGTGGATGTCCTGCTCGTTCACGACATCGAGCTTGCGCGGGCGTTGTGCAAGTTCCCCGTATCAGCTGCGGCCGTGTGGGATGTGCACGAAAATAATCCCGAGGCCATTGCGTCCAGGCCATATCTGCCGAGAATGCTCCGACCGTTCGTGCGCTCGCTGGCCCGCAGGTGGGAGCAGCGAGCCGAAGATTCGCTGCGGTTAATCCTGGCTGAGACTTCCTACCTGGCGCGCTTCACTCAACCTCACCCAGTTGTCCTGAATCTCCCATGGGTGGTAGCCGATCAGGAGCCGCTCACCTCGGGTGACCATGCCCGAGAGGTCGTTTACGTCGGCAGCATCACACAAGCACGAGGGGTGCGCGAGATGATTGACCTTGCCTCCTTACTCGAACCCGACGGCATCGGTGTGACGCTCATCGGTCCGGTCGATGACGAGTGTGCCCGCACCCTGCTTGCAAGCTCTCCGGCGAATCTGACGTGGCTGGGAAGGCTTCCGAATGCTGAAGCGCTCAACCACGTCCGCAGCAGCCTTGCAGGCCTCTCACTTCTCCATGACCTGCCGAATTTCGCCGGATCGATGCCCACCAAAGTTCTGGAGTATCTGGCACAGGGGACACCCGTGGTGACCACGCCATTGCCACTGGCTGCCGAAGTGGTCTCGAGCATGGATGCGGGAGTCGTCGTGCCGTTTGCTGACGCCCGTGCCGCAGCGGATGCTGTCCGCGCCATCGCGTCCAATCCTGCTATGCGCAGCGGCATGAGTGAGCGCGGGAGATCAGGTGTACTCAAGAATTACAACTGGGCAACGGCAAGTGGTGATTTTGTGAGGCTGCTCGAGGATTGGGCAGCGCACTAGCCCTTCAGTGGCTAATCGTCACGCCCAACTCGGTGGCAATGGCGTCGCGAATCCGCAGCAATTCCGCAGTTGACTGCTGACGCAGCGTCTCAACCGACTCAGGTGCAATAGGCGCTGGCAGGGCCGCAACGATGTGAGGCATTTGCGCAGATGAGTAATGACTCATCAAGTCTTCGCGGTCAATACGAATCAGAAAATTACGTGACTTCGTGGTGGGCATGATGACAACCGACGGCACGGCATACATGGTGGCCACCACCGTTCCGTGGAACTTCATCGATGCGAAGACAGTGCACTCCCCGATTGCGCGTGAGAGCACGCTGATGTCTTGCGAGTACACCAGCTCCTCATCTGGCAACAGCATCCGCTTGGCATCCTCGCGATCACGCAGGCCGACCGCATCCACGCCGAGGATCACATGGCGCACTTTGTATCCGAGCTCCTGCATCCGCCGGGCTGCGATGTGAATGTGTTCGTAGTCGGCATCTCGATCGGGGTAACGCTCTGGATCGAGGTAGCGGGTGGTGTAGCCGAACACGGGTTGCACTGGCTTGACAGCAGCCGGTAAGTCCAGTGCGCACACCAGGTCGGGAGCGTCAGTTAGGGTCGCGGTCGGCTGCAGGTGCTGCTCGATCCACGCACGACTTTGCGGGTCGCGTGCGTAGATGTACTTCACACTCGGGTGCTGGAAAAATTCGCGCATTCCCCGCACGATCCACTCCACGTTGTTTCCCCAACGGGGAACGCCAACGCCACCGATGAAGACAGGCTTCGTCAAATAGTGCTTATGCCAGTACAAATCCGAAAAACTCCACGGCACCACCAGGTCGCCGCCACCAATGACGATGGCATCCACCTTGGCCACCGCCCGCGCGATACCCCGGCTGTAATAGGGCTTCGCCTGCATATCCGGCAACACTCGAACCTCAAAATGTGGCTCTAAGAATTGCCGCCAGACGTCGACAAAGAGCTCATCCCCGTAATTTCCCCAACCGAAGAAGCCGACCAAGCCAATGACGGGCTTCTTACGCCGCCAACGGGAGAGCTTGACCTCGGCACCGAAAAATAAGTGGTTAAGGCGTCGACGCAGTCGTTTCGCGAGCGACAGTTCAGACACAGGCATCGAGTGTAGTCGGCGCACCATCCCATTCGCCGTGGTCGCAACACCGCCAGCGTCCGTTGCTTACACCGTGAATCACCGAGTGAATCTGTTTGGGAGTCGGGCTGCTTACTTACTGCACCTAGCTCCGGCGGCGGGCAGGGTGTTCTTCAGCATGTAGTCGATGAACACTGAGTTGAGGCATGAGTGCGAGAAGCCAGCCAAAGGTGCGTGCTCACTTCCAGTCCAGGTGATCAGTGGGGACTTCAGCTGTTTGGCTGTGGAGACAGCGAATTGGTAGGGGGTGGTCGACTCCTTCAGCGAACCGACCACCATCACGGGCTTGCCCGAGAGATTTGTGCGCGGCATGGCGTCAGCTGGCGGGTTCGGGATCTTTGGGTCCTTATACGCAACCCACGACCACATGTTGCCTGGCTCTGAGTCGTAGTAGCGGTAGCCCGACGGGTCGGACGTCAGCTTGTGCCAGAAAGGCGCAGCTGCGGCGTACTTCGCATCAAAGGCATCCTGCTGGGCGTGTGTCTTCAACTCGCGCCCATCTCGGTCCATTCCATTGACCATCACCATGATCTCGTAGCTATTGTCACGGGTGTAGCCGTTGGCGTTATAGCCGACCTTGTTCTGATAGTTCGAGTACATGGTGTCGAGCTGGTAGCCATCCATATTGAGGGCGAGATACTCAAACAACCCGTTCCACTTGGATTTGCGAACAGCGTCCATCCCCTGCGTGAAGTACTTCAACGCCGTCGCAGAGTCGTAGTAGGTCAAGGTGTGGATGCCGTGAGTGAACATGTACTCGGTACTCAAACGGGCTGTTTGCGAGCCCGGAGCTGGCTTAAGTCCAGCAAACCCCAGAAGTTGGTTGTCATCGCCCCAGCCGCGGATCTGCAGCATGAGCGCTTGGACAGCGGCACGCGTCATCCCTTTCGCCTTGGCGTATCCATCGACGAGTCTGCCCACCTGGGCTTCAAGGGCTTTTGCCCGCGTGATCGATGAGGCATCGGTGTCCGGCGAGTTATCTGTCACCGAATCGAGCACGATGTGGCCGCTCGTGTTGGGGAACATGCGCAGGTAATACGAGCCGATCGTCGTTCCGTAGGAGGAGCCGAGGAAACTCAACTTCGCATCACCTGCAACACGGATGCGGAGTTGATCCAGATCGCGGGCGACGTTGTCAGTGCTCAGGGTCCACCACGCCGGATTCTTGGCAATGCAATCTGTCGCGTACTCATCAGACAGAGCCTTGTTCGTCGCCGCCTCAGCCGCGTTGGCTGGGGTGTCCTCCCCATTCCAGTATGTCGCGAAGTCGAGGGCATCAGTGCAGTGAATCGGGTCGCCGCTGACTGGCTGCGAGTGGCCAACACCTCGAGGGTCAAAGCCGACGATGTCGTACGCCTGGTGGATCTTCGCTGGATATGCCTGGGTCTGAACTTCCTTGATCCCAGACTCGCCAGGGCCACCAGGGTTAACAAATAAGGTGCCGATGCGGGTGCCGGTGGCGCGAATTCGCATCAGCGCAAGGGAGAACGCTGGCAGATCCGCTCCTTGCGTGCCGGAGTAAACCGCCGGCACCTCGATCGCACCACAATCCACTTGGGATTTCTTGAAGGTTGCATCTGGAGACTTCGCCCAATAGGAATCGGGGCAGGTCTGCCAGGTGACGTTGCCTGTCAATGCTCCAGGTAGCTGAACATTGGACACGCTCGTCGCTGAAGCAGCGGTCTTGGGGTGCGCGCATGAGGCGAGTAGCGACGCGGACACCAACATTGCCAGACCGGCGGCTAAACGAAGATTCTTCATAATGATGGGAAATCTATCCCACATTCCAACCAGTTGGGGTCCGCAAATCGGCGCACTGACGGCGATTTGCGAGGTCCTTGCGCACGCGGGCAAGCCAGACCCGGTCGGTCACCTTGGCCGGTTCGCCAGAATCCAAGGTATGCGTCGCCACCCACCACGCCTTGTCCACATGGCGGCCACTGACACGCACATGTAAGACACCGGTGGACGCTCGATCGGGTCGATCATTGAGGAACCACACGAAGTTGCCAAGGCTGTAGGCCACCAGCGACCTACCCATCATGCCGATTCCCTGCTGGATGTGCGGATGTGACCCGATAACAAGATCCGCGCCGGCTGCCACCAAGTCGCGGGCGCGGGAACGCTCGGCCCGTTTGGGGCAGGTGGTGTATTCCACCCCCCAGTGCATAAAGGTGATGACCACATCCACTCGAGGGCGCCACTGCTTGACCGCCGCCACCAGTCCGGCATCGGAGTGGACGATGGAGTTAACCCCAGGCTCAGATCGACCGGCGGAGTGGTGGGCGGCAGTCCAACGCGAAGATTGCGATCTTCACCCCCTTGACCGTCATCACAGCGGGCGCCATCGCCATTGCAAGATTCGACCCGATGCCCACCACCTTGGGAGCCAACGCATGGGCACCTTGGTGCGACTGGACTGCTGACAGCGTCTGCCGTAGTCCCACATCGCCGAAATCCACTGCGTGGTTATTGGCCATGGAGACCACATCGATTCCGGCGGCAGCCAAGGCTGTGAGGGCAGTTCCCGGTGCCCGGAAGTGGTAAATCTTTGCCGCCGGCGAGCCGCTGGTGGCGATTGCCGTCTCGAGATTCACCACGGCCACGTCTGCACCGGACATCAGGGCCTTCACACGTTGCAGCCTGTGCGCAGGAGCCACCTTCAACAATGCTGCCAATTGCTCGGTGAAGTGCACATCGCCAGC
>RFTO01000281.1 GCA_009923375.1 Actinomycetota bacterium
CTGGTGGGGCAATTCCTTCGCGATCCGGCGGGGCCGCGTCGGCCACCATGCACACCAGTGATCGCTCGGGCAGTTCGATCGGCTGCTGAATATCCACGACAGGCCCTTGGCCGTTGGCGAAGATATCGTTGGGAGCCTCCCGGCCAGTGTGGATAAACAGCCGCCAAGGCAGTTGCGAAATCGCCGTGGGCTCTGGAAAATGGAACACGCGAGGAAGCGAGCCCGCATGCGCAAAAATCAGCACGTGCCGGGGCGTGCCCTCGATTCCGCCGGCGGCGATGTCGTCTTCCTCCAGTAGTTTCTCAGGGGTTGGTGCCGCAAAAAAGCACACGAGGCTAGCATCGACCGAATACCAGTCGACGTGTGTGCCTTCTGGCGAAAACCACTCCACATCGGGCAACGCGCCTTCAACACTTGTAGTCCCTTCAAGGAAGGACCTTCGCCTGAGCGTTGGGTTGCCAAGTCGGAATTGAATCATCTCCCGCACAAACCTCACCAGATCCGCGTTGGCTTCGACGAGATTCCAATCGAACCAGGAGATCGCATTGTCTTGGCAGTAGGCATTGTTGTTGCCCTGTTGCGTGCGGCGACACTCATCGCCGGCGAGCAGCATGGGCACGCCTTGGCTGAGAAGGAGCGTGGACAGTATGTTGCGAATCTGTCGGGCGCGAAACACCTCGATATCCGCTCGCTTTGTGGGGCCTTCCACACCGTAATTATCTGAGAAGTTGTTGTTGTCGCCGTCGCGGTTGCCCTCGCCGTTAGCCTCGTTGTGCTTCTCGCGAAAGCTGACCAGGTCGCTGAGCGTAAAGCCGTCATGCGATGTGACAAAATTGATGCTGTGGTAGGGCTGTCTGCCGTCGTCTCCGTACAGGTCGCTGGAACCCGCAAGACGCGTAGCGAGATGGCCTGTCTGGGCGTAGTCGCCCCGCCAATACCGTCGCACATCGTCGCGGTAGCGTCCGTTCCACTCGGCCCACCGCAGGCTGGCAAACGAACCGACTTGGTAGGCACCTGCGGCGTCCCACGCCTCGGCGATGATCTTCGTGTCGGCTAGCATCGGGTCTTCCGTGATCACCTCCACGATGGGCGGGTTGGGGAGAATATCGCCGTTGCGATCGCGGCTTAAAATGCTCGCTAAGTCGAACCGAAACCCATCGATGTGGTAGTTATGCACCCAGTGGCGCAGGCACAGAAAGATGAGCTCTCGCACAATCGGGTGGTTGCCGTTGATCGTGTTGCCCTGCAGGTTACCGGTGGCATTGCCCGCTGCGGTGCCCATCAAGCTCAGGTTCTCCACGTTGATCAGTTCTTTGATGCTGTAGGAGCTCAAGGTGGTCTTGATGGTGTCGGTACCCTCGTTGTTCATTTCCGTGACCAC
>RFTO01000282.1 GCA_009923375.1 Actinomycetota bacterium
CTTGCTCTGGTCGCTGATGTTAGAAAAGGCGATGGAGTTCCCCAGTCCCAGCGTGGGCATGAAGCAGAGGAGATGAAGCAGAAAGAGATTTTTGACGATGCCCGCATCGCCCTTTGTAATGAATCCGGGAACCGCTAACAGAGCCGCGCCACCGATGAGAAACAGCGCGCCCATCACTTTTTCCGATGGGAACAAGCGATCCGCCACCAAGCCGAGGAACAGCGGCGCAAGGATCGCCGCAATCGGTGCCGCGCCATAGGAGCCACCGATGATGCTGGCGAGGCCGTGCGCATCAAGACACGCTCCGAGGGTGACGAACCATGAACCCCAGACGAAGAACTGCAGGAACATCATGACCGAAAGGCGGAATTTGAGCGATGGGCTGGTGTGCGACATAGGATGAGGTATTACGGGTTAGATCTCCAAAGCATTTCACCCGTAGTTCAATGGAAGCTCCTGATTGCGGCAAGGCGCAAATCCGATTCTCAGGGCTCTGGCTCAAAACCGGATTTTAGCGGAAAACGACCAGGGCATGGCGAACTAACTCGCGAATCACCAGCGATCGCCTAACAAGTTCACACTCGGACCCTCAAGTCCCTCACGCTCCACAGCACTCCGGCGGCGGCCTTGCCATTTCCCTTCAGTCGCCGCGCACCATCTCTTCGCCTCTCGGTGAAGCGCTCGCGCGTCGCGGCAAACGCCTCGTTGACGAAGGTCTTGCTGCCGATTACCGCCCCATCGGTGAAATACCTCACCCTGCACCGCAACATCGCCGCCAGCTTCAAGTCCGGCAATGCGGTGCCGTTTTCCGCGGCTTCCAATGCCTCCGCGTCGTTTAGCTGCGGTCTCATCACGTCCTTGTTCACCTCGGCTCGGCCGTTCTTTCGTTCGAGCGCTAGACCCAGCGTCCGCCGATAAATCCGCGACACTTCCTTCCATCGCTCCGCCTCAAATCCCGCTCCGTGGTGGCTCATGCACGCTCTCACGAGACCTTCACGCGACTTCTTGCCATTTCCCCTCGGCCCACCGCCCACGGCTTCGCCGTAGCTGCTCCACCGGTACTCCGCGGGATCTGCGACCATGCCCGCTCGCACGGGGTTCAGGTCGATGTAAGCCGCCATCGTCCGGGCGGCGACCCCGCTTTCGACGATCACACTCTTGTAGCGTTCTTCCCACAGCGTGCCGCTGCGCTCGTGCGTTCGGTTGAACCACCGCGTGAACCGCTGCAGCAAGGTCTTCATGAACTCGCTCAGATTGTGCATTCGGTAGGTGAATCGGGCGTGGATTTCGGCCGCCCAGTCGTCACGCCCCTCAGCTCTTGCCTGCGCAAGCTCCTTGGCGACCACCGCCACGGATGCCTCGGTGCTGGTGGCGGAGAGGC
>RFTO01000283.1 GCA_009923375.1 Actinomycetota bacterium
GGAGCCGCGATTTCCGGCGAGGCCAGCCTTGTGATCAGCGTGGAGGACGTGCACGGCCGATACCGCGACGAAGAACAAATCACCGATGCCTCTGGTCGCACGCAGACTCGTGCGATCATGCAAGTCGACGAGGTGGTGGGCCGAATCGTCAAAACGATGCGCGTGCGAGAGGAAAATGAGGGAAAGCCCTTTGGAGTGATCGTGTTGGCCGAGGGCTTAGCCGAATATCTGCCGAGCCGACACTTGGAAGGCATTCCCCGCGATGACCACGGCCATATTTCGATTTCCCACGTGCAGCTCGGCAGGATGTTCGCCAAACTTGTTACCGATGAGTTTCAGCGGCAGACGGGGCGTACGCGCAAGGTGGTCGGCTTGCAGTTGGGCTATGAGGCTCGCTGCGCCCAGCCGCATGCCTTCGACATCATGCTCGGTAGCCAACTAGGCGTGGGCGCTTATCGCGCGCTTGCCGAACGCGGACTCGATGGCGTGATGGTGAGCGTATCGGGCCAACTCGACTTAAACTATGTTCCATTTGGAGATCTTATCGACCCCAACACGTTGGTCACAGTAGTGCGTTACGTGGAACGCGGCAGCGACTTCCACCGCCTGGCTAGATTTCTTGAAACGTTTGTCAACGAATAGCCGCTTGCCTAGCGACCGAATGGCCTGCCCTACTTCAGCGTGAGGGTGCCTTTTGTACTCGGCACGCCGGCCTGTCGCGGATCGGTTTCGACGGCCATACGCAGGGCCCGGGCGGCCGCCTTGAAGACGGCTTCGGCGATGTGATGCCCATTGCGACCGTGGTGCAGGATCGCGTGGAAGTTGGCACCCGCTGTAGCCGCAAAACTTTCCCAAAATACCTCCACGAGTTGGGCATCAAACGTTCCAACCGTGGGGACTGGAAAACTCACTTCCCACACGGTTGCAGCGCGACCTCCCAGATCGATGGCGACGGTCGCAAGGGCCTCATCCATCGGAATGATCGCATGACCATAACGACGGATGCCCCGCCGATCGCCAAGCGCATCGTTCACGGCCTGCCCCAATGCGCGGCCAGTGTCTTCCACCGTGTGGTGTCCGTCGACGTGGATATCCCCCTGACACTGCACCGTCACATCGATAAGCGAGTGCCCAGCGAGGAGCGTGAGCATGTGGTCAAAAAACCCGATACCAGTCGAGATTTCAGCGCGGCCGGTGCCGTCGAGGTCAATCGACAGCACGATCGTTGTTTCATTCGTTTTACGCGAAACAGTTGCGGAGCGTTTCATGGCGGTGTCAATCCGTGTCAAAGGGTCTTGAGGCAATGGACACATGCATCGATCTCCTGATCGGTGCCGACGGTGATGCGCAAGCCATCGCCCCAGCCGGCGAAGTCCATAA
>RFTO01000284.1 GCA_009923375.1 Actinomycetota bacterium
CCAGCATCGCAACCACTGCCTCAGGAATAAGTGGCAAATAAATCGCAACCCGGTCTCCGGCGACTACGCCGAGTGCGGTCAAAGCATGTGCGGCCTGTGACACCTCTGCAAGTAGTTCGGCATAAGTAATGCTGCGGCTGTCACCAGGTTCGCCTTCAAACTGCAACGCCACTCGGTCGCCGAGACCTGCTGCCACATGACGGTCCAGACAGGAAACACTGGCATTGAGTTCGCCCCCGACGAACCATTTGGCAAACGGTGCATTCGACCAATCCAGTGGGGTGTCCCACATCCGATGCCAGGACAAGCGTTGCGCCTGGGTCTCCCAGAATGCGATGCGGTCCGCAGCCACGGCGTACACATCCGCATGCACATTCGCCTGAGCGACAAACTGCTCGGACGGCGCGAATGTGCGGCGCTCGTCTAGCAGGTTTGACAAGGTGATGTCTTCAGTCATGGGGACTCCGCACACGTCAACAAGGAATGATGCTCCGCAACCCTAGCCCGATTCGTTGATGACATGCGACATGATGGGTTGTGTGACCCTCACGCTGCTTGACCAATTGACACAGTCGAGTGTCCTCAGCAGTGTTGCAGCAACCCAAAAACTCATTGATGAGTTTCTTCTGCTCCCGGTCATTCGTCGACCCAGTGCGGCCACTGCCGTCGTCATTGCACAGTTGCGTGAGAGCAGTGCCCTTGGCTCAGCCGAGTTGTCTGGCATTGCACTACCCGCACATGCGAGTGATGCCGTACGCGGTGACGGTTCTCCGATGGCCATGCAGCGGGAGGTTGTCGATGCGTTGGTTGCTGCTGCGGTGGCTGACGCCGACATGTTCATGACGAGTCCTCCCAGAGCCCTGGCTCGATGGCACATGATTGCTACGGCCGGACTCCACCTGCCCGATGCATCACGCGGCCGTCCCCGACGTGCAGATGAACCGGTGCTCAATGACCCGTTGAACTGCTCCATCGCTGCTGCACCGGTGGATGTGACGATGATCAGTTTGTTGAAACTGGCTCTGGATCGTTCGTTGCCAGCTTTGGTGGTGGCATCTGCTTTGCATGCACTTGTCGCTCATTCGCAACCATTCAATGCCGCAAATGCATTGCTCGCGCGAACCGCAGCACGCGCCGCTTTAGTAGCTCGTGCAAGTGATCCGGATGGCCTCATTCCGGTTGAGCGAGCAATCGCGGACGCAGGTCGAGCCAAATATGTTCAGCAATTGCGAGGATGCATCGTCAATGGCGTCATCACAGTTCAGTGGTGGGAATGGCAGATGCACATGGTCGCTGCTGCAGTAGAACGAGCAACCATGATTGCGAGGAGAGATTCAGCGAGTCAGGTTTGATGAACGGCGTTTCGACCGCGAACGCATC
>RFTO01000285.1 GCA_009923375.1 Actinomycetota bacterium
TGATGCAAGCGGTGACTATCGCCAGGCGTTCAAGAGCTCCTCGGGTCCGACCACCCGGCTGCCGGGGGACATGGTTGCGGTGCTTCCGTTGCGGCTGACGATGACTAACGGTGTGTCCGCGCAAGCCCCCGGCACTCGTGGGCGCTGAGCGATCAGTTGGGCAAGGTCGGCTTCATCGAATGGCCCGCCCTCGCGCCATTTGATTGAACCCACGGCGTAGATCGCGTCAGCCACCGGAGCCCTGTTCGCCACCACGATGTCAACTTCCGTGGAGTTGGTTCGTGTCCAGAATCCACCCACCACGCCCGGGATGTCCTCACCGCCGTAGGTGAGCTCCATTCGCGCGAGACTCTCGTGGATAACAGGCTCGATCGCCCGACCTCGCCAGCTGTCCCACGACTTTTTGATGTTCGCCAGCACCGGCTCGACGCTGCCGCGCTCGATTCGCTGCATGTTGGGGGCGATGAAAGTCAGCCAGAAGCGCAGGTACGGGTCGGCGACTGTGTAACGCGTCTCCTTCGACGACGTGGTTGACAGCGGCCGTTGTGCAACCACCAGTCGTTTCGTCGAGAGAATCTCCCTAGCCCGCGAGACCGCAGCCGCGGTGATACCGCAACTCTGGCCGATAGCCGTGAAGGTCCGCTCGCCTCTTCCCCCGATGGCGGTGAGCACCTCGCGCGCCTGAACGTCTCTGGGGAATTCGGCGGCCATGCTCCGCTCTGCTGAGACGAGCAGCGCGGAAGTCGGGTTTTTCAGCGCTTTCTTGAGATACGTCCACACCGTGGCGCCGCGAGGCCATTCCGAGAGAATCAGCGGCAGCCCGCCTGAGACGAGATATGCATCGAATGCGTCGTGCGGCGGGAGTCCGAGCATCTCCGCAACTTCCAGTGGAGACATTGCCGGCACGACCATTTCTGTTGCTCGCTGGTAGAAGGGCCGGTTGTAGCTGTTGATCTGCTCCATCATCGCTAGATCTGAGCCGATGCCGATAAGCAGCAGACGCTTGCGTGAGAGTTGCCTGTCGAAGATGTTCTGCAGGGCACCTTCGAATCCGGAGGCATGCGCAATCAGATTCGGCATCTCATCGATGGCCACGATGCATGTGCCGTCATCGGGCAGTGCCACGTTGAGAGCCTGCAGGGCTGCTCGCCAGTTCGATGGCGCGGCACCTGCGATCGCCTCGGCATTGGGAAGGTTTGAAGCCGCGACTTCATCTGCGAACCGACGTAGGTCGGCTTGCATCGAGTGCCCATCCGCTGCGAAGAAGATGTAAGGCACCCCTGCGCTGCTGATGAACTGCTCCACCAATCGTGATTTGCCCACGCGCCGACGTCCGCGAATGAGGATGGCCTGACGTGTCAGATCCATCTGGGTCTTGA
>RFTO01000286.1 GCA_009923375.1 Actinomycetota bacterium
CCGCGGAAGTGCTGCGTAGCCTCAAAGAATCTGGCAGTGACGTCACAGTCGTGGCCACAGACTCGGCACTGGCATTTGTCGGCGAAGCGACCTGGGCGGCTCTGTCGGGTAAGCCCGTGGCTCGCTCGATGTGGCAGCAGACCCATGATGTTCCACATGTGAGTCTGGCCCGATGGGCTGATGTCATCGCAGTGGTGCCTGCCACCGCGGATGCTATGGCCCGAATTGCGAGCGGCCGAGCCGATGATCTCGTTGCCAGTCTGTGCTTAATGGCTGCCTCTGGTGTGATCATGTTCCCCGCGATGCACACGGAAATGTGGGAGCACCCAGCAACGGTTGAGAACGTCTCGCGACTGCGCAAGATCGGCATCCGGGTGGTCGCCCCCGACTCGGGCCGGCTCACTGGCCCTGACACAGGAGTGGGTCGACTTGGCGAGCCTGCGTCCATTGCGATGATTATTCGGACGTTCGCCCAGCCGGCTTCCCGAGACGCGGCGCTGATAAATCGTCGCGTGGTGATCACCGCCGGCGGAACGCGCGAGGAGATCGATTCCGTCCGAGTCATCACCAACAAGTCAAGCGGGCTGATGGGGTATTCCTGCGCGGCCGCAGCCGTTGCCGCTGGCGCCGAGGTGACCATCATCGCCGCAAATGTTTCGCTGCCGTCAATAGCAGGCGCCACCACAGTGGCTGTCACATCGCATGCTGAACTTGCTGCAGCCGTAACTGCTGCCGCAGTGACGGCAGACGCGGTCATCATGGCTGCGGCCGTGTCTGATTACGCGCCTGAGCCCATCCATGGCAAGTTAAAGAAGACGGGCGGCGCTGCGAGCCTCCAACTCATCGAGCTGCCCGACATTCTCGCCGGCCTTGGCGCCGCACGAGCCGCCGCACGAGCTGCCACGTCCCTGCCCACAGAACCTGCCCGACCTTCCGTGCTCGTGGGTTTCGCGGCCGAAGCAGCAGCCGGTGATGACTTGCACCTCCTGGCGAAAAAGAAGTTGCAGAACAAGGGCTGCGACCTCATCATCGCCAACGATGTCAGCGGCGGCGCGGTCTTCGGTGAAGAGTCCACCAGCATCCTCATCGTCGATGCCTCAGGGGCTAGGTCAGTGGCCGAGGTGACGAAGGAAGCGGCTGCTGTTGAAGTGATCGCAGCGGTAGCGGCTCGGCTCGACTGACAGACGCGAGCCCTAGACTCACCGCTGTTCACTCGCCGGCAGGTTCACGCTCAGCGGCTCCCCATAGTGGCAGCTGCACCACACCGTGAGCGATGAGGCGCACCAGGAATTCCACGATGTACACGAAGGAGAAGACCGGTGGCGCAGCCCCTCTTCACATCTGAGTCAGTCACTCAGGGTCACCCTGACAAGATGGCC
>RFTO01000287.1 GCA_009923375.1 Actinomycetota bacterium
CTGCACACGATTCGCCAGAAAGTACCGCCGCCGCAAGAACGCCGGCACCTGAACCAGCGCCGTGGCGCTTGTGCAGTGGATTTGAGATTGAGGTCCTAGCAGTTTCATCCCGCCAGTTTCATCCCGCCAGCTTTAGCCACTTGGTTTGCGCCTTACACAGTTAGCCTGGTTGTGACGCCTAGCGCGCCGCACAGCGACTCAGTTTGATCATCCCCGGCTCATACCGAGCCCCATTACGGTGTTTGCGATGCCTCGTTCGCTGCGCCATCCGCCGCTTCACGCGCTCGCCGCTCGTCATCACGTCGGTCGAATCGCGCGGCCTCACGCGCATCGGAGCGCACCCACTGGATCACCGCGATGATGATCATCACCAGCAGCGGCACCTCGCCGAATGCCCAGCCGACACTCGCCCCGAGATATTGGTCGTGGAGCAAGTTCGTGTTGTAGAGATGCGTGAACTGCGCGTAATAATCCACCGCGATCACGCTGGTTGATTGCATGATGATGACGCTGAAGATCGCGTGGAACGGTGCCGCGAGCACTGCGAGCCCCACCTTCGCCGGCGCAGGCAGCACCCGCGGGGACGGGTCGATGCCGGTGATGCACCAGATGAACATGTAACCGGTGATGAGGAAATGCCCTTGCATGAACGAGTGTCCGAGGTGCGAGCGCATCAGCCACTCGAACAGCCCGCTGAAGTAAAGGATGAAGAACCCTGCGGCGAAGTTCACGAACGCGATGATCGGGTGTGATGCCACCTTCAAAAACTTCGAGCTCAAAGCCGCCAGCAGCCACTCGCGCGGTCCGTGGTCGCGCCGATTCGCAGGTAATGCGCGCAGAGCCAAGGTGGTGGGCGCGCCACCGACCAAGAGAATCGGAGTGACTAACACCAGCAGCAAATGATCGGCCATATGTGCGCTGAAGAGGATGTGCCCATACACCCCAAGTGGACCAGAGGTGCAGTAAGTCAACAGTGCGCAGCCGAGCATCCATGAGATGAGGCGCATGGGCGGCCAGGCATCTCCGCGGGTGCGTAACCGGCGATAGCCAGCGATGTAAAGGGCAAGAAGGCCCGCGACGATGACGATCCAGAAACCATCGGGGCGCCAGGTGGTCACCAGCAGGCGCACGGGGTTCGGCGCCGGTGGCGGGTTAAAGCCCAACACGGCCCGCTCTGTGGTGAATGCGTCCGCGCCGGCATCTGCGTTGGTCGGCGGCTTGGCCATGTCGGAGGCTGAAGCCTCACTCGCCAAGCTGAAAGAACTGCTGGAAACAGCCGGCTAACGCCGCCTCGAGCTTCTTTAACTGTCTTTATATCTTTTCAGGTAGCGTTTGTTTCAGCAAACCGCCCAGTTACTGAAAGGTAGCCAATCTTAAAA
>RFTO01000288.1 GCA_009923375.1 Actinomycetota bacterium
CTGCTGCCTCCCGAGACCTACATGGTGACGCGCTGCGAAGGTGTGCGATCGCGGAACCCCAACAAGTATCGCGATGACGCGGCCCTCCTTGAAGCCGAATATGCACGGAACCCGAGCGATTCACGGAATCTGTTTTATCTTGCCCAGAGCTATCGGGATGCCGGTGATCGTGCCGCGGCCCGCATCTGCTACGCCAAATATCTGGATATCAGCGGCGGTGTCTGGCCACAAGAGCGCTACATCGCGCTACTCAATCTCGTCCAGCTGTTTGATCTGACACCCGCCAGTGCCGCACTCCATATGCAGCTGGCGTGGGAGGCGCTGGATATCTGCCCAGATCGTGTGGAAGTGCCGTTTGCAACCGCACGGATTCGCAGGGCCCATGGGATACCGCCAACGCGACAGCTGTATGCTCTGCTGGCGGCGACCCCGAACCGCAAACCGGATCTGAACGCCATGTTTGTGAATCCCGCCATCTATGAATGGGGGATGGATGATGAACTCGCGGTAGTCGCCTTTGAAACAGGCCATTATCGTGAAGCGTACGAAGCGTCGCTGCGCTGTATGTTACATGCACCGACAGAGGAGATGAGGGGGAACGCAAGGCGGAATGCGATTGCGGCAAAGGGTCTCAGCTGACATGGTAGGTGATGAGTGTCGCAATGTTTTGCACGGTAGCTGTTCCCGCGGAGTTACTACCGCGTACCACGATGGGCACGGCACCTGGAGCAACCGTGGCCGCTGTCCTGTGTATCAGCGATATAGTATGATGCGCGCCACCAGCCGCTATAGAGTTCTGGAAAGTGTCACCTGAAGAACCATTTACAAGGATAGTGAGATCCAATATAGATCCGGTTGATGTCGTAACATCTACTGTGGCCTGCACCGAAATGTAGGCGGCGACTGTCGGCGACACAGTAGTTGTCTGAATCGCGGTATTCGCATTCGGAACAGAGGCCGTATCAATCGTCGTATTGAAGTTGGTTACCGGAATAAGCACATTGTTCGCCGAATTGTAGATTATCTCACGTGTCGCCGTGTTGTACTGGAGATAGTTGTTTGTCAGATTCGTCACGGCGCGAACGGGGTACACAAAGAGGCCTGCGATGCCACCGTCGCTAGTGGCGCCGGCCGCGCCGCCGGCGTTCAGGATGATACTGCTGGCTGTCTGGCTGGCGCCCGCTGCGGTACCAATGGCGATCGCATTGTCTGCATCCTGGAGGGCGCCGGCCCCCGTGCCGATCGCGATCACATTCGGATTGATCTGAGAAGCGCCGGCGCCGGTGCCAATCGCAATCGCATTTATGTTTGTCTGGGAGGCACCGGCTCCTGTTCCGATCGCAACAACGGATGCGGCGGTTTGAGACGCACCGGACCC
>RFTO01000289.1 GCA_009923375.1 Actinomycetota bacterium
TGACGAAGGAACTGGATACGAACCAGCACATCCAATGACAGTGAGTTGCACGACTATTTTTGTGACTGCTCGTCAAGCCACGCGGCGGTGTCGCGGACCGTCTCGGCTAATGGTCGCAAGACCAAGCCGGCGGCGATCGCGGCTGCGGGATTCATCTGCATCAAAGGACTGGATTCTCCCCCGCCCCACAGAGGGAATTCTGCTTCCCTGCCCTCGCAGTCAACCGCGGGCAACCAACTAATCGCGGCGGTTGGCGCTACGACATCTCGAATTGCGGTCACCATCTGACCAAAGGTGGTGTGCGGTGCGGCGCAATGAAATGCGCCAGACAATCCGCTTTCAATTGCATCCACAATAAACGTGGCCTGATCGCGTACATCGACATATTGCATAGGCGCATTTTCCGGACCGGGACACTCAACTTCTTGTTGCGTCACGAATCGCTCAACCCAGGCAGGGAAGCGCATCGTGTAGTCATCTGGCCCAATGACATAGGTTGGACGAATGATGAGGGCGTCTGGATAGTGACGCAGTGTTGCTTGTTCACACATGACTTTCAGCGGACCGTAGGTGTCACCAGTCATAGCGATGCCAGCTGGGTCTGCTGAGACTTCGCGTGTGTCGGCCAACGCAGCTGATTCAACGCTCAACGGAGGAATCTCTGGTGAATACGCAGACACACTTGAAATGAACACATAGCGCCCTGCTCGAGCCCCCAGCGATTCAGCAATCTGATCAATCTGGTGTGGTCGATAGCCACAGACATCCACAGTCGCATCCCAACTACCTGATGCAAGGGCAGATAGGTCAGCGTCTCGATCGCCAATCACGCTTGTCGCTGATGGCAAGGTGGTGTTGCCACGATGAAACACAGTGACTTCGTGTTCGCGAGCAATGGCCTCAGAAGCGATTGCCTTGCCCACAAAGCGAGTGCCACCGATGAACAGAATGCGCATGACGCAAGCCTACGCGAGGCGTACCTCAGGCCTTGTCGTCAGCGCAGTGGCCATCCGTTGTTGTCGTGACAAATTCACCGATGACCAATGAGGCGTATCCGCTCACTCGTCTGCCACATACGGGCAATGCCGACAGCCATTGTGACAACAACTACCGCGGCTGAGATGAGCCTCGGCCGTCAGTACGAATAATCCACTCACCGGATCTTGATAGCCCTGATGACGAGTTGCGACGGCCAGCGCATGGGCCTTCATGATGAGCTCAAAGTGTGCATCGTTGGGGCTGAGCCGACTTGGATGTGGCTGCAACGGATGTGAGCGAGGCTGGTCACTTTCCACATGATTCATGTGTGCCTGCTTTCATATCGCTTGAAATCTTGGGGTGCAGCACGTCC
>RFTO01000290.1 GCA_009923375.1 Actinomycetota bacterium
AGCTTCCATAGCTTCCATAGCTTCCATAGCTTCCACCGTCGTAACCGCCGCCGCCGTAGTTTCCGTATCCACCGTAGCCGTAGCTTCCGTATCCACCGTAGCCATAGCCGTAGCCAGTTCGGGAGCGACGCGATCCACCAGTTGGAACGAAGTTCACAATCGTTCCGATGAGGTGCGCAGAAACCTGCTCCAACAACTCAACCGACTTTTCCAACTGCTCGCGGCGGGTGAAGTTGTGACGAGCGACGACGATCGCACCATCAGTCTGGGTGGCGATGATCGCAGCATCTGTGACTGGAAGAAGTGGTGGTGAGTCAAGAATTGTGATGTCGTAGCGACCCCGCACTGTGTTGATCAGACGCCGCATGTGATCGGAGCCGAGGAGCTCAGATGGGTTGGGAGGGACCTTGCCCGCGGGCAACAGATCGAATAAGCCATCCCGGAAGGGAACGATCACATCGTCCAACTCACGGGTGCCCGCCAACACATCGGTCAGACCGACACTCGATTCAGTGCCCATATAAGCGCTCAATCGCGGAAGGCGAAGGTCTGCTTCAACGACGAGGACCTTCGCGCCGTTCAGTGCGAACGTAATCGCCAGGTTTGCTGCTGTTGTTGACTTTCCTTCATTCGGCACGCTGGAGGTGATAACGAACACCTTCGGTGGATTGTCCACATCCACATATTGGAGGTTGGTCCGAACAGAACGGAAGGCTTCAGAACCTGAGGAACGCGAGCTGAGTGCCACAAGAGGCGACATGCGTCGGTCAGAGTCAAAGGGAATGAGGCCAATGGGAGACGCACCCATGCGCTCCACAATTGTTTCAACGTCTTTGAGGCGCGTGTCGAGCGTTTCCCGGAGAATCACGATTCCGGCGCCAATCGCGAGTCCTAAAAGCATTCCCAGTGCGAGGTTAAGCGTCTTACGCGGGCTAACTGGACTCAATGGTTCACTCGCGGGGCTGATAACGGACACTGTCACCGCACTGGAAGTCGTGAGCCCGGTCTTGATGCGCTCAATAGCCTCGACCTCAGACCCAAGATGAGAACATGCCAAGTTCGAGATGCTCGCCGCTTGAACTGGATCTTGGTTCTTCGCCGCTACATCCAGTAGCACGGTGTCCAAAGGATTGGTGACGGAAATCTGCTTGGCCAGGGATTGTGTGGTCTCTGCGAGGTGCAATTGGTCAATGATTGGCTGGAGCACGTCTGGGCTGGCCACGACCTGTGTATAAGAACGCACACGTTGGGCCGCGAATTGTGCTGCCCCTGATATATTGCTCGATTGATCTGAGACGCCACCCATTGCAACAAAGAGGCGGCAGGACGCTTGATACACAGGCGTTTGAGA
>RFTO01000030.1 GCA_009923375.1 Actinomycetota bacterium
GCTGACTTCGCCGCCCGCGACGGCGTCGGCGCCCAACCGCTCGACAATCGCCTGTGAGAAAGTGAAAGGCGGATTTGCATCTTGGCCACAGATCATCTTAAGTTAAGAAAGAGTTAATGGAGGCCATCATGAATGTAGTGCGTATCGTCGCCGTCGCGGCGTCAGTCTTGTGCGGAGCCATGGCGGCCTCCGCCCAGCAGGCCGCCCCCGCGAAGGCCAAGCCCGCAGCCAAGCCGGCAACAAAGCCTGCGGCGAACAAGCCAGCCGCAAAAGCGCCGGTCAAGCCCGCAGCCAAGCCCGTTGCTCAAGCACCGGCGACAAAGCTCACGGCCAAGGAAGTCGCCGCGGCTGCGAAGGCAAGTGCCGCGCCGGTTGTCGAGCAGTCATCCGTTGTGATTCCAGAGGCACTGACCAAGCCTGCGAAGGTTGGCCGCAAGGCGCCCGCTGCCCCGGCGGTGCTCGAGGATGAGTCACCGTGGACAAAAGCGGAGTTGAACGCAGTACGAAAGCAGCTTGATAAGGATGTTGCCGAAAGGCGTGCAGAGGTGTCCGAGTTGGAGAACTCACTGCGTTCGCTAATCCAAGATTCAAGTGATGGCGCCGGTGATGACCAAGCCGATGCAGGTACCAAGACTTTCGAGCGGGAGCACGAGATGTCAGTCCTGTACAACGCACAAATGCTCTTGGATCAGGCAGAGCGCGCAATCCAGCGCCTGGGTTTGGGCACCTACGGAAGCTGCGAGATGTGCAGTCAGCCGATTGGCAAGCACCGCTTGCAGTACATGCCTCGAGCCACCCTGTGTCGTAGTTGCCGAGAAAGAGAAGATCGCCGCTGACCGCTGACCGCTGAGGGTTTGGGACTCTGACGGATGTACGCCTGATTCACAGGTGCCGTCGGGTCCACTCCTTGACGTTGCCATGGTTAGGCTCGCTGTTGTGGTGAAGACGGAGCATTCGGGGGTTCGGCGACGCGTGTTCGCTGTCGCATTGGCCTTCGTTTCCCTTGATTTTGTCACCAAGCAGCTGGTTGTCACTCAGTTCGAAGGACAACCGCCGATGCGCGTGGTCGGGGACATCCTGCGTTTGTGGGTGGGTCGCAACCCAGGCGCAGCCTTCTCGATGGGAGCCAATGGCTCCACCGTCCTTTTCACGATAATCGCCTCGGCCGCGGTGATAGGGATCGGCGTTTGCGCCCCGCGCATGGTGATGTCAATCGCGAGCCCGACTATGCCTTGGGCCGTGTCGTTATTGATGGCCGGTGCGGCGGGAAATCTGCTCGATCGACTACTTCGGGCGCCAGGTTTTGGCCGGGGTCATGTCGTCGACTTCATAGAGCTCCCGCACTTTCCGATTTTCAATGTCTCAGACATGTGCATTACGGCATCCGTCGTGCTGTATCTCCTTGCGAGCATGAGTGCCACCAGGGCACAGAAACGATCGCAGCAAGGGTCAGCATCCTTGCCAGACATCAGCTCGGAAAGGCCCCAATGAGCAGTCATAACCTCGCAGTGCCCGAAGAGCTTCTCGGTGAGCGCGTCGATGTCGTGGTGGCGGATCTGTTGAAGATCTCCCGCAGCCAGGCCGCCAGTCTGATCAGTGCCGGTTTGGTGACCATCGACGACATCGCGGTGTCGAAGTCCACGCGCATTGATGCGGTGACGTGGATCAAAGTGCAGGTTCCACATCGGGAGGACCTGCCAGAGGTGGTTACGGTGCTGCAACCGCAGGCTGTGGACCTTTCCATCATTTACGCAG
The DNA here is from genome assembly GCA_009923375.1 of Actinomycetota bacterium. Classification (GTDB taxonomy): domain Bacteria; phylum Actinomycetota; class Actinomycetes; order S36-B12; family UBA5976; genus RFTO01. The sequence continues at coordinate 1,756 of RFTO01000030.1, forward strand.
ACGCAGACATCGTTGTCGTCGACAAACCTGTTGGTGTAGCTGCGCACAGCAGCGTCGGGTGGAATGGTCCGACCGTGATCGAGTCACTGCGGCGAGCCGGTTACTCCTTGCCGACCGTCGGAGTGGAAGACCGAGAAGGAATCGTCCACCGTCTTGACGTCGGCACTAGTGGCGTGATGGTGGTCGCGCTCAACGCAGGCGCATATTCCAGTTTGAAAGAGCAATTCCGCACCCGAACCGTCGGCAAGATCTACCACACCGTGGTGCAAGGGCATCCTCATCCCACCTCCGGGACGATTGACGCCCCCATCGGCCGCCACCCCGGCGCCGACTACAAGTTCGCTGTGATCACGGGCGGCCGACCTGCTGTAACTCACTACGACACAGTTGAGGCATTCCGCTACGCAACACTTCTTGAGGTGCACTTGGAGACTGGTCGCACCCATCAAATCCGCGTGCATATGCAGGCAATTCGCCATGCGTGCGCGGGAGATCCCACCTATGGCGGCGATCCGGTGCTCGCAGCCAAACTTGGCCTGCGCCGACAGTGGTTACATGCAGTGGGTCTGACCTTCGAACACCCTGACACAGGCAAGCAAGTGACCTTCAACTCCACATATCCCGACGATCTACAGCACGCACTCGATGTGCTTGCGGAATGGACCCAATGATGACCACCACATTCACCTTGGCTGCCGACAGCGCCAATCCGATGACTGTCAATCGACTGGGTTACGGCGGTATGCAACTGACAGGTGCCGGAATCTGGGACATGCCCGAGGACATCGACAACGCCGTCGCAGTTCTGAAGGCAGCAGTGGGCGCTGGTGTTGATTTCATCGACACAGCGGACTCCTACGGCCCGCACACAAACGAGGTGTTAATCAAGAACGCCCTGCACCCCTACGACGGTGTCACCATCGCCACCAAGGGAGGATTGCTTCGTACAGGGCCAGGTGCATGGCATCCCTGTGGTCGGCCCGATTACCTGCGCCAGTGTGTTGAGTTGTCCATGCGTCGACTTGGTGTGGACCGGATCGACTTGTGGCAGTTACACCGGGTGGACACCACGATTCCAGCGCAGGAGCAGTTCGAGGTAATCGCCCAGATGCAGCAGGAAGGCAAGATTCTCCACGTCGGCCTATCCGAAGTCGATGTGCCAACGCTGCAGACCGCGCAGACGTTCATGTCGATCGTCTCGGTGCAGAATCTCTATAACGTCCTGAACCGCCAATCCGAGGCTGTCCTGGATTATTGCGAGCAAAACGGCATCGGCTTCATTCCGTGGTTCCCGCTGGGTAGCCGCCGACTAACTGACGCTGATATCGCCGAGGATCGCAGCGGATTTGACACGATTGCACGCATCGCCGCTGAACACGATGCCACAAGTGCGCAGGTGGCATTGGAGTGGCTGTTGCAGAGAAGTCCGGTCATGATTCCGATTCCTGGCACCAAGTCGCTCAGTCACCTAGCCGACAACATGGGCGCCGCACAGCTCACATTGTCGGAATCCGCGGTCGCGGAACTGGCCGCCTTGGCCAGTTAACCGTGTCGGCTGCCTGCTTGAGCGCAGGCACCGATGAGTCGGCGTAGGTTTGGACACCCCTGCCGCGAATGCGCATTGGGGTTGTGATCGTCCGAGCGAGGCATGTGAAGGGAGTACGGATTCACGATGTCAGATGAGTCGTCGTTCGTACACCTGCATGTCCACACCGAGTATTCGATGCTCGATGGTGCAGCGCGCATCAGCAAGCTCATTGAAGCGGCAGTGGAAATGGGCATGCCCGCCGTCGCCATTACAGACCATGGCAACCTGTTCGGCGCCTTCGAGTTCTACAAGCAGGCCAAGGCCGCGGGTATCAACCCGATCATCGGCATGGAGGGCTATTACGCACCTCAGGGGCGGAAGGTTCGCGCCCCGATGGAGTTCGGATCGGGTCGCTTCTCAGACTCAGACGCTGACGGTGAAGACGGCGCGAGCCAAGGAAGCGGCGCATCGCGCGGGCGGTTCAATTACACGCACATGACATTGTGGGCTGAGAACACCAAAGGCATGCACAATCTGTTCAAGCTTTCGAGTTTGGCCAGCATGGAGGGGTACTACTACCACCCGCGTATGGACCAGGAGTTAATGGAAACCTACGCCAAAGGCGTGATTGCCACCACGGGTTGCCCCAGTGGCGAGGTAAATCGGTGGTTGCAGGCGGGGGAGTACGACCGAGCACTCCAAGCCGCTGCGACTATGCAGGAGATCTTGGGTCGTGACAACTATTTCTGCGAACTCATGGATCACGGGCTGCAAATCGAACGCCAGCACCGGCAGGACCTGCTGAAGATCGCGAAGACACTCAGCATCCCACTAGTTGCAACCAACGACCTCCACTATGTTCGGCCAGAGGAAGCAGACACTCACGGCGTGCTCCTTTGCATCGGCACCCGCACCACCATCGATGATCCGAAGCGGTTCAAATTCGATGCGAAGGATTTTTATGTGAAGACTTCAGCGCAGATGAGAGATGTGTGGCGCGACTTTCCAGAGGCCTGCGACAACACACTGCTCATCGCCGAGCGGTGCAAGGTGGAATTCAACGAGCAGCAGTCGTTGATGCCGCAGTTCCCCGTACCCACAGGGCACACAGAAGATTCATGGCTTCACGCTGAGATTGAGCTGGGCCTGACCAAGCGTCTCGGTTCGGTGATCCCCGCCGCGTACAGAGAGCGCGCGGAATTCGAATACTCCGTCATCACCAAGATGGGTTTTCCGGGTTACTTCCTGGTGGTCGCCGATCTCATCGACCATGCCAAGCGCAATGGCATCCGGGTCGGACCGGGCCGTGGATCTGCAGGGGGATCGTTGGTCGCCTGGGCCCTGGGCATAACAGAGCTCGATCCGATCGCGCTCGGACTGCTGTTCGAACGATTCCTTAACCCTGAGCGGGTCTCGATGCCTGATATCGACATCGACTTCGATGAGCGTTATCGCAGCGACATGATCAAGTACGCCACTGCTCGCTACGGCGAGGACCGCGTTGCACAGATCGTCACCTACGCCACGATCAAGGCAAAGGCCGCCGTCAAAGATGCTGCCCGGGCGCTGGGACATCCCTACGCCTTGGGCGACCGAATTACCAAGGCATTCCCGCCATCGGTCATGGGCAAGGACATCTCGTTAGCCGGTATTTGGGACCCAACCGAATCGCGATATTCCGAGGCAGCCGACTTCCGGGCGTTGTATGACAGCGATGTTGATGTGCAACGCGTTGTGGATGTGGCGAAGTCTCTCGAAGGTTTGAAGCGTCAACCAGGAGTGCATGCCGCGGGAGTCATCCTGTGTCGCGAGCCGCTACTCGATGTTGTGCCGCTGTTTAAGCGCGAGCAAGATGGATCAATCATCACCCAGTTCGACATGGGTGCCTGCGAAAAGCTTGGCTTGCTGAAGATGGACTTCCTGGGTCTACGCAACTTGTCAGTGATTGACACCACCATCGCGAGCATCAAGATGAACTTCGGGGTCGAACTCGTGCCGGAGTTGCTGCCGTTAGATGACAAGAAGACGTACGAACTGCTGTCCCGGGGTGACACTTTGGGTGTGTTCCAACTTGATGGGGGTGCCGTCCGATCGCTTCTGCGGGCGATGGCACCACAAGAGTTCGAACACATCTCCGCCGTTATCGCGCTCTACCGACCGGGCCCGATGGGTGCGAATGCGCACACGGATTATGCGGAGAGAAAGAACGGTCGACAGAAGGTGGTGCCACTGCACCCCGAGTTGGCCGAGACGTTGCGCGACATTCTCGACACGACCTACGGTCTGATTGTTTATCAAGAGCAGGTGCTGGCGATTGCACAGCAGGTGGCGGGTTACTCACTGGGGCGCGCAGATCTGCTGCGCCGCGCGATGGGTAAGAAGAAGCGGGAGGAACTCGATCGCGAGTTCGTTCCCTTCCGCGATGGAATGCACGAACGTGGTTTCTCCGATGAGGCAGTGAATGCGCTGTGGGAGGTGCTGGTCCCGTTCTCCGACTATGCCTTCAACAAGGCGCACAGCGCGGGTTACGGACTCGTCTCCTACTGGACCGCCTACCTCAAGGCGAACTATCCGGCGGAGTACATGGCAGCGCTGCTGACCAGTGTGAAGGACGACAAGGACAAGTCAGCGCTCTACATCAACGAGTGCCGCAGACTGGGCGTGGAGATCTTGCCGCCTGACATCAACGAATCGCAACTGGACTACACGCCGGTCGGCTCCGCCATCCGCTTCGGACTTTCCGCAATCCGCAACGTCGGTTCGAATGTGGTCGAACTAATCATTGCAACCCGCAGTGAGCACGGACCCTTCTCGGATATTTACGACTTCCTCGCCGCAGTGGATGCGAGTGTCTGCAACAAGCGACTCATGGAAAGCCTGATCAAGGCAGGTGCCTTCGACTCACTCGGTCATCCGCGCAAGGGATTGATGCTGGCTCATATCGAGTTGGTGGATGCCGCCCTCGACGCCAAACGCGCATCGGCCGCGGGGCAATCGGATCTGTTCGCAGGCGAGAACAACGTGGCCGGGGCGATCGACTCAGTAATCATCGTGGACTCCGAATGGGAGAAGGCGGGTCGGCTGTCCTTTGAGCGCGAAATGCTCGGCTGGTACGTCACTGAACACCCTCTCCAAGGAGCCGAGGCGCAACTAGCGCGTTTGACGGACACCTCCATCTCGACCCTTGCAGATCGCGGCCAAGGGGCGATAGTCACGATCGGCGGCCTGGTTACCGGCATCAATCGCAAGGTCACCAAGGGCGGTGACACCTGGGCGGTGCTGTCGATTGAGGACCTCAGCGGCGGCACGGAGGTCATGGTCTTCCCCAAGACCTACCAAACGTGCGCAGGGCTGCTAGCCGAGGATTCTGCAGTGATTGTCAAGGCGCGAGTGGACCAGCGCGATGACGAGTTGCGTGTGATGGCCATGGAAGTAACTCAATTAGCGATTGCAGACGCGTCCGCGCCGGTGGTCTTGCACTTGGATGCGACCAACGTGGCGCAGAACACGATGGACAGCCTGCAGCAGATTCTGCGAGTTCATCCTGGGACCACGCAGGTGCACGTGCATCTACATAACGGATCGCGGACCACAGTGATCAAGCTGCCTGACCACCTCAGGGTGACCTCCACCTCGGCGCTGTTCGGCGACATCAAAGCTCTGCTCGGTCACTCGGCAGTTGCCTCAGCGGCGGTTGCGTAAATGATCACTCGTCGGGGTCGAGTCGTGTCAGCGGTTGCCGCCATCATCGGGATCGCGCTGATCTCAGCGATTGCGTGGGTTTTCGTCCACCCGACCATCCGTGCCGTCCTTGATAACGGTGAAGTCACCTACGCGAATGACTCGCAGGCGTGGATCTTCGGCAACGACGGCTGGTTTGGCGCCATCACCTTGGTTGGTGGATTCCTCCTCTCAGGGGCGTTTCTCGCCACAACCCGCTGGCGGAACCTGCCTGTGGTGGCGATCGCGCTGGGCACTGTGGCAATGACCGTTTACGCACTCATGACGTGGTTGTTTGGCATGTCACTGGATGATCTGATTCACCATGGTGTTTCACCATTCCCGCCTGAGCATCTCGCAGCTGGGGACAGCGCAGTGGATCGGTTGCAGTTGCGGGCCTACGGCGTGATGGGAGTGCCGGTTATCACCTGGACTGTGATGGTCACGTTTGACGCGATCTTCAGCAACCGTAAAAGCTCTGGCTGACCACAGTTATTAGTTGTCGCTTGCGAATGTGACGTCGGATGACCACGGCAGGGATGGAAACGCCCGCATGATGGTCACCTCTCGAGCCAAAATCTCGCAGACGGCTGCCAAGCGCCGCTGCGCCGATTCACATTCCAGCAGCTGCTGACGCACTCGAGTGGGCAGCATCGGAGCCGCAACGAGGATGTAGGAAAGTAGTTGAGGGTCATCGTCCGCATCAGCCAGCGCATCCGCATTCTCATCAACATCCGTAATCAACAGTCGGTAGTCGCGGAAGAGTCCAGCGGCCCTGCGCGCCAATTCCCGAGTGGATTGTGTGCTGGCGGCGGATTCGGCATCTTCGTCAAGCCATCGAATCTCGGCAACCAGATAGGGCTGGTTGTCATCAACGGAAAGAATCTCGAATCTGCGTTGCCCCACCACGGTGATGTTGCTCGTCCCGTCGGGCAATCCCTCAACTTCGGTGATGCGAACTGAAGTGCCTACGCGATGAATGCCTGGCCACACGCCATTCTCACGGAATGGATCGACTGCGATGATGCCGAACTCTGGTTGCATAGGGTTGGCGGCCAGCGCATCGCGCAGGAGAGCGCGGTAGCGCATCTCGAATATGTGCAGGGGAAGCACCAATCCCGGCACCAGCACCAAGTCCAGCGGGAACAGCGGCATCTGGGTGCGCTCAACTGGTTCCATGTGTCACACGGTACGCCGCAAGCCCGCGCTGTGGCGCGCGACTCCCATGGTGGTCGATCAGCAATGAACATGGATGTGCGACAGTTCCGCAATGAGTAAGGAGCGAGCGCGGCGCCGCGAAGAGCGCGAGGCCATGCAGAGAGCGCAAGCCGAGGTCGCTGCCCGCAAACGTCGGCGACGCCAGCAACGCCGCGCTCTGGTTCAAACTGTTGGAAAGCCCGTATCCGCCGCGACTTCCGCCGGCAAAGTGATGTGGTCACCGCTGACCATGGGTCAAACGGGATTGCTTGCGCGTCGGCGCTTGCGCCGATTCACCGCCGTTGCCGCGACGCTGGTCTCCGTGAATGCTGCGGTCTATCTCGTATTCGGTGATCGAACGATTTCCCTCATCATTGGGGGAGTGTCGCTGCTGGTGTCCCCGCTGCTGTCGACCGTGCTGTTCGGAAACCGCCGCTAAATCCGCCGACTTGACTGTCGGTAGGTGGTAATCGCCGCATCATCACCTTCGATGAGAGCGCTGCTGTGTCGGCCGGTGGCCTCCATGACGAGCTGCATGGGTGTGCCAGTGATGCGGATGCCGCTGCCCGGGCGAACGACCTTCACTTGGCCACCGGTGGTTGCGAAGGTTAGCGGGATCCGAACGTTGCGAAACATAAGTTGCGCTCCAGCACTCAGACGCTTCCACACAAGGGATTCGATTTGCTCCTGCGTGACAGCATCCGTCTGAGGAGTCGCGGTGCTGGGATTTGCCTGCAGCACGTCTTGTAAGTGGACGGCGAACTCGATCAGGTTTGCAGCGCCATCAAGCCACCGCAAAGGCGACCAGATGGGTGCTCCGCGGCGTACCTTTGCTACCAGCTGACTCCATGGCAACTGGGCGTAGGCCCGTTGGATACGAGTGGTTCGAGCTGCAAAAGGTTTCGCCACAATTCCAAGTGCCGCATCCGGTCGGCCCTCGCGAATGACCAAGTGCGCTGCGAGATCTGCCGCTGTCCACCCCTCACACAGGGTTGGCGCGGTCGGGCCCACTTGTTCGAATAAGTCGCACAACTGCGCCCGCAAATGTCTGGCCGCACTGGTGGCCGTCATCGTCGTTGTCATGAGGACACGGTAGGGCGCGGTAAGGCGCATGGCACTATGAACTCATGAGCAGCGAGTCGCAGTCGGCGATGTCGGAAGTCGATGCAGCACACGCCGATGCGCATGCTGACGCAACTGCCCAGGGGCGGACTCGCCGTGTGCGCTCACTTTCCCTCCTGGCGGCGTCTGCCGGGTCGTTGCTCGCGATGTTCGGGAGTCGCCGACCCTGGCAACCTGTTGCAGGGCAGAAAGATCTCCTGCGTGGGGTCGTTGTCGCTGCCGAAGCGCCCACAGGGGTGATTGCGGTGACGTCAATCGCTGGTGCTTGTGTGGCGTTAGCCGTGATCGTCTGCGGACCTCGGCTGCGTCGAGGCATCAGCGTCCTGGCAGCGCTCACCGGGCTAGCCGGCATGGCGTCTGCCGTGGCGTACTCACGTGGATCCGCCGCGCAGGGGCAGGCAGTCCCTCTCGCGACGTTGGGCTTGACAGTGAGCGGTTGTCTGCTGGTGGTGATTGCTGGAGCGCTGATTGCCATCGCGCAACCGGCATGGCAAGGCTTGTCCTCTCGCTATGAGCGCGCAGAGGGTCGAAAAGCACGTGAGCGAGAGCTGGGCAGCGGGATCAACGCACCTGATGAGGACCCTTGGCGTGCTCTTGATGCAGGAGTCGACCCAACCCTGTAGGAGCCGTCTCGTTCTGCTTCACCACCGGCAAAGCATTACGATGCACGTACTTCACTTCAGCACACTTAACTTCCGCAGCAGGAGGCACCGGCGATGAGCGCAGCG
>RFTO01000291.1 GCA_009923375.1 Actinomycetota bacterium
CGCACGGTGCCGGCAGATGCCGACGGCATCTGCAACGCGCTCGCAGATCCGCGGGTGTGGGAATTCCTGGTGATGAATGCACAAACCGCCGAGCAATGGCACGAGACCATCGCAGCGCTTCAAACCGCACCAGCTTTTTGCCAATGGACAGTCGTGCTTCGCGAGGAAGTTAATGGGCTGCCCGCGGGCACGATCGTCGGCACCACAGCGTTCCTCGACACCAGCGCGCAGGATGCCCGCACCGAGATCGGCTTCACGTCTTACAACCCATTGGTGTGGGGCACCAGAGTGAATCCGGAGACGAAGTTGCTCCTGCTGCGTTGGGCCTTCGATCGCATGTTGATGGGCCGGGTGCAGCTGAAGACCGATGTGCGCAATGTGCGCTCGCAGAAGGCGATTTCCAGGCTAGGTGCGACCTACGAAGGCGTGCGCCGGCGTTACCAACGGCGGGCTGATGGCTCCATCCGCGACACCGTGGTGTTCTCCATCATCGCGCAGGAATGGCCAGCAGTGCGCGATGGATTGATCCAGCGCCTCGGCGGCGATCCGCAGGCGTAGGCTCCTTTGTCATGACAAACGAGCACGATTTCGTGGCAGCCGCTGATGTGAATCCGGAGTTGGGTCGTGAAGCACTCGACCTCGATTTAGCGCATGTCTTCCATTCGTGGTCGGCTCAAGCTGGACGCACCCCCTGGGTGATCGCCGGCGGCTCTGGTTCGTATGTCTGGGACTTCGACGGTCACCGCTATTTGGATTTCTCCAGCCAGTTGGTGAACACCAACATCGGCCACCAACATCCCGCGGTGGTCGAAGCAATCGTTGAGCAAGCGCGCACCTTGACCACGATCGCACCGCAGCATGTGAACATCGCTCGCTCGCAGGCGGCTAGGGATATCGCGGCCTTAGCGCCGGCGCACATGAACAAGGTGTTCTTCACTAACGGCGGTGCCGATGCGGTGGAAAACGCGATCAGGATGGCGCGCATTCACACTGGTCGCACCAAGGCGCTGTCGTTCTACCGCAGCTATCACGGAAACACCGGCGCTGCCATCAACGCAACCGGCGACCCACGTCGCTGGCCCAATGAGTACGCCCATGGACACGTCCACTTCTTCGGCCCACACGTATACCGCTCACATTTCCATTCTGATTCCGCGGAGCAAGAAACACAGCGTGCACTCGAGCACTTAGCCGACGTCATCGCCTTCGAGGGTGCGGCCACGATCGCCTGCTTAGTGATCGAAAGCGTCGTCGGCACCGCTGGCGTCATCGTGCCATCGCCGGGTTACTTGGCTGGGGTGAAGGCGCTCTGCGAGAAGCACGGCATCGTTTACATCGCCGATGAGGTGA
>RFTO01000292.1 GCA_009923375.1 Actinomycetota bacterium
ACCATAAACATCATGGACAAGTCTCGGCTGAACCAGCACAACCTGAATTACTGGCAGCTGCTGCGCAAAAACACGCGCATCAGCACGCGCACCATTGACGACTTGGACGAGCACATTGCGTTCAATTCGCGCGAATTTTTGAGCGACATCAAGGAGTACGTGCTCAACCGCGAAATAACGGATGCCGACCGATACGCGGAGTATCTCCGCATTGTGGTTCCGCGCACCCGCGTGCTGTTTGACCTCGTCAAGAAACACCTCCAGGGCAGCCTGACGCTGTCCGAAATCGTGGACTACCTGGAACCCTTCATGGTGTATCACCGCGACATCACTTATCGCCAATACACCGACATGGTGGCCTTCTTGCGCGAGCGCATTCGCGACCACAAGCGCAATTACGCGCTGATCAAGACCAAGTGCGACAAGGTGCGCACCCACAATTACGGCGTCATTCATTTGGGGACGTCGCTCTTGTACAACTTGCTGGTGAGCGGAAAGGCGCATGCAGAAGATTCGGCCAGCCTCAGTTCGGACAGCGTGTTGGAGACCTACGGGTTTTCCAAAGAGCAGTACAACATTGGCAGCGACACCGCATTTCATCGCGCGGATGCGGCCGACGCGGAGGTCCGGATGCGCCGGTCATTGACCCAGTCCGAGTTGCTGCATCGCATGCTCGTGTCCGACAATGCCCGGCTCTACATGTGCGCGGTTGCCCGGCTGAATTTGGAACTGCTGACGTCGTTTGATTTCGGCACGCTGCTGAACCAGCAGACCAGCAAGTTCAAGCAGCGCAAGGCGGAGGAGGAGGGCAAAAACAAGTGCGCCAACATCGTCATTGCAAAGCAGTACTTGGCCGACTCCGACGAGCTGGAAGACGACACCGGCATAAACATCGCGTTTGACCGCAAATTTGACCGCACCAACTACGAGTTTCTGAAGAAGTACGAGTCCCAGCAGCGGGACATGCCGCGCGAGGAGTTCATCCTGTTTCTCAAGGAGGAGATCAAGCGCGACCTCAAGGTGCCGGATGACCGCCAGGCCGGCGTGGAAGCCGAAGCCATGCTGCTGGGCGAGCGCCCTGTCCAAGACGGGCATTACGCCGTGATTGAAATGGACAACGCCGACGGCACCAATCGTTACCTGTATTACGTGCGCAAGGGCAAAGCGTGGATTCGCGACACCAACATTCCCACGGGGGTCACAATGCACGATCCCGCCTTCTTCTGCAACGTGCAGGAGAAGTGCTTCACGGTGGACCAGACGTGCATGGACTACACCCTGGCGGCCGATGCGGTCAAAGAAGGCCTGCTCGCCGAAATGAATTCGGAATTCAAGGCCAACGTGGAAGAC
>RFTO01000293.1 GCA_009923375.1 Actinomycetota bacterium
AGGCTTCATGGGTTGTTTTGCCGAGGATCGATGTCACACGCATTCGCGAAGGGCGGATGCCAGACCGTGCCGATCTCGACGCTGCGGCGCCAGACCGACCGGTCGCGTTCGTCTGGAGGTATGCGAACAGGGAAGTGCAAGTGCTCAACTCCCCAGCCCTCCGATGCGCTGGAATCGGTCGAGACACAGTTGTGGCTGATGGTGGCCGCATCGTGATGGACCAACGCGGTGAGCCGACCGGCCGGATCGAGAATGCGCCGTCGCTCACGGCCACATGGCTGCAGCAAGCGGAACCATCCCAAGAAGACTACCGAGGTGTTCTCGAAGATCTTCTCCAGCGGTACAGTCGGCTTGGTATTACGAGCGTGACAGACCGCAGGACAGACGCTGAAGGGTGGCGCACATACAACGAACTTCACTCGCTCAAGCGATTGCCGGTGCGAACGACGCTCACAATTTTTGTGGATGCGGATGGCAGTGTTGCCGATACCGAACGATTCATTCGCGGATTGCCGTGCGGCCCCGGCGATGGAAATCACTGGGTAAAAACTGGTCCACTCAAGATCGGCGTGGATGGCGGCGTGCTCTACGGCACATCCTATTTACGAGATCCGTACGGCCCCAACGCCTTCAAGCTCTACGGGCTCGATGATCCGCAGTACCGCGGTCTGCTTCAGATGACCCCAGAACAGGTTACCAATGTGATTCGCACGGGGCACAGACTGCATTGGCCGATGTGCGCCCATGTGACTGGGGATGCGGGCGTGGACATGGTCCTCGATGCCGTTGAAGCAGCAGATCGCGACAGCCCAATTGCCTTCCGGCGGTTCACGCTGCTTCACGCGTATTTTCCAAACGAAGATACGGCCGTCCGCTGCGCGAGGCTGGGCGTGTGCGTCGACACGCAACCGGCCTGGTATTATAAGGATGGCGATGCCCTTGCCGGGGCGCTTGGTGGCCTGCGGATGTCGCGGTTTATCGGCCTCAATGTGTGGCGAAAAGCCGGTGTGACGGTGGCCATCAACTCAGACCATTTTCTGGGGATCGATCCCTTGCTCTCGCTCAATCCCTACAACCCATTTCTCACGATGGCTACAGCGATTACACGGAAGACTGCGGCGGGCCGGGTGTTCGGGGCCGACCAGCGGGTCACGCGAGAAGAGGCACTGCGAATGATGACAGTCGATGCGGCAAAATTGCACAGTGACGAGATGCTCAAAGGCACGCTCGAAGTGGGCCGGTTGGGTGATCTGGCTGTATTGTCGGATGACTTTTTTTCTTGTCCCGAGGAAAGCATACCCAAGATCTATTCGGTGCTCACGGTTGTCGGCGGCCATGTCGTGCATCGCG
>RFTO01000294.1 GCA_009923375.1 Actinomycetota bacterium
CACGGATGTGGCAAGAGCAATGCCATTGGCATCCACAATGCCGCTGTTGGCTGCATTGAGCGTGAGTGTGTAAACCCCCGTCGATGAGGTGGCAGATGCGAGGCCAACAAGCACCCAGCTCACGCCGTCGGTTGAGGTCACCACAGCCCCGGCCAGCGAGACATCCAATCCATCCCGCACAAGCCGCAAGTCGGCAACATCAAAGCCGGTGACAGCACGGTTGAATGTGATGGCAATGGAGTCGACTGCCGTCGTGCGTGGATCGGGTGTCACGTCAACGATATCGGCTCCAGGAGCCGGTAGGGCAACGGCGAATGTTGTGCTGTAGTCGCCGATTGAACCAGTGCTCGAACCGCTTCCTACCGTCAAAGGATTATAGGCAGCGTTGCCGTAGCCCGACACGCCAACGTAGTAGGTTCCCGTCGTCGGAACCGTGAAAACCAGATAGCTGTCATACCTGTCGAACGAGCCGCCGGAGTCGTCGTTGCTGGCCAGTTGGCTCCCAGCAGCATTGAACAGGCGAACAAATGAATCGAGCGGGGATGCTGGCGAAAGCGATCGGGCATCGACATCAATCGTGAGCACGGCACCGGCCACTAAATTGATCGCGTACAGATCAACATCGCGTGCGCCATTGGCCCCATTCCCAACAATGCCGCTGACCGTGGCTCGTCCGTTGACGAGTGCCACTTGGCTGGCTGAAGCGATTGAGTCGTTGGGCTCCAGTGGATCGGTCGGCGTTACCGGAGTCGTTACCGGAGGCGTCGTGCCAGACAGCAGTTGCATCGCATTGGCAGCGTTGAGTAAACCGCCTGTCGCCACTTTGCCTGTCAAGCCGGCAACTACAGTCGTGCCCGATAGGATCGCTGTGCGAATCTGAGCGGCGGTGGCCTGCGGGTTGGCGGCGGCCAGAAGGGCGACCACGCCAGTGACATGCGGAGTGGCCATCGAGGTGCCGCTGTACGAGGCGTAGGTGTTGTTTGGAGTTGTGGAATAGATGCTCACGCCGGGCGCAGCCAAGTCGACGCTGGTTGCACCGTAGTTAGAAAAGCTGGCCAAGTTGTTATAGCGATCCGTGGCAGCCACTGAGATGACCGCTTCGCTGGTGTAGTTAGCCGGATAGGCAGGAGTGACGTCATTATTCGTCGCCTCGTTGCCGGCAGCGGCCACAAAGAGAATCCCTGCCTGACCACCGGCTGTAATGGCATCGCGGAGGGCATTGGAAGAGCCGCCGCCGCCCCAACTATTGTTGGTGGCAACGATGTTGATCCCAAAATCACGACGCATCCGCGTGGCGTAATTGATGGCCGCAACGGCCCCGCTGGTCGAGCCACTGCCATCGCCACTCA
>RFTO01000295.1 GCA_009923375.1 Actinomycetota bacterium
GGTTTGAGGGGAATCCATTGAGCGGCTCGTCGTTGCCGTAGACCACATTGGTTAGAACCCAGCTAAAAGGATCCGTCGTGGTGATGGGCGCGCGCGGCACTTTGGTTTGGAAAAAGAAATATGCGACATCGAGCGCCGCTTGGCCGATGATGATTGCCAATCCGTTGACGAGGAATGCCTTGCGTCCGCCGAAGCGTAGAGAGAGCAACGGCACGACGATCATGACCAGCGGGTGAAACGAGAGGTAAGGCACCACGAACACGGGAATGATCGGCAGTTTGTCGTCGAGCCAGCCGTTTATCACTAAGGGCTCGCCCAACGGTTTCATCTTGTTGAATAACTCATAACTGCCCATGGCAGCCGCGATACCGAGAAATACCAGAGTGATCTCAAGGCGTGATGCCTTGGACGGTGCGGGGGATTCGATCATGCCCTCAGGCTAAGCGTGGACTCTGGAAACCATTCGCAGGCACGCGGCGGAGCAGCCCCTCTCGCCGGACCCAGTGGACGGGCGAATCTTCGGTGGACGCAGGGCTCCCTTTAGTAACGTAAGGTGCCGACGAGCAGAGCGCCTGGTCGTCCCGCGATTGCGCGGGACATGCCCGTAGCGATACGTTGATTGTCTTTCTCGCTAGTCTGTTACCGCCGGCAGTTACTGTGTGTGCATGGCAGTTATCCGGCGGTTGTGGCGCACATTGGCGCGGCACACTTGGGGCTATCCGATGTGCCATGACGACGTGCCCGAAACTTTGAACTCGGGGTCCTTCGTTATTCGTTGATGCGGGCTGCGCTGGAAGACGTGTCGACGGCGCACCGGACGCGTTTGAAGTTCACACGTGCAACAGCTTTGCAAGAACAAGCGGCGGCCACCACGCGTGATGCGTGATGACCGCCGCTTAGGCAGTGCTACTTCTCAGATGTCGTAGTACAGCTCGAACTCCGCTGGGTGCGGACGCAAGCGGACGTAATCGACCTCGGCGGAACGCTTGTACTCGATCCACGTGTCGATGAGGTCTTGGGTGAACACCCCGCCCTCGGTGAGGTAGTCGTGGTCGGCTTCGAGAGCGTCGAGCACCGCTGGCAGTGATGACGGCACCTGCGGCACACCCTTCGCATCCTCAGGGGCCAACTCGTAGAGGTCCTTATCCATCGGCGCCGCTGGCTCGATCTTGCGCTTGATACCGTCGAGTCCAGCCATCAACATCGCCGCGAAGGCGAGGTATGGGTTGCTGCTCGGGTCGGGGCAACGGAACTCAAGGCGCTTGGCCTTGGGGTTGGTGCCCGTGATCGGGATGCGGATGCACGCCGAGCGGTTGCGCTGGCTGTACACCAAGTTCACCGGCGC
>RFTO01000296.1 GCA_009923375.1 Actinomycetota bacterium
CATTGTCATCGCCGTCGCCGCCGAGCAAGGTGTCATTTCCTGCACCGCCTACGAGAATGTCGTCGCCTTTGCCGCCGGATAAAACATTGTCTGCATCGTCTCCCGTTAATGTGTCATTGCCACTTCCGCCGATCACATTTTCGACGGTGGAAAGTGTGTCATTGCCTTGCCCAGTGGCGGATCCAAGAGCAAGGTTCACGACGAGTTCGCCGACCGCGAGACTGTTATCAATAGTGTCCGAGCCGTCGCCACCGACCAAGGTGTCGTCCCCATCGACGCCGATAAGGATGTCGTTTCCGGCACCTCCGTTGAGCGCGTTGCCATCTGGGTTACCTATCAACGTATCTGGACCCATGCCCCCAATGACGTTTGTGATTTGCTCGAGCGTGTCACGACCTTGTCCCAATGCAACGCCTGTCGAAAGGTTCACCGAGAGCCCGGCAGTAGCACTGCTGTAGTCGGCTGTGTTAACACCCACGCCGCCCGACAAGGAGTCATTTCCCGGGCCGCCAGAAAGGGAATCGTTACCGTCACCAGCGAGCAAACTGTCGCTTCCCGCACCACCGGCCAAGACGTCGTCTCCAGGGCCGCCAGAAACCACGTTTGCCGCCAGATCACCAATAACCGAGTCGTTCCCGAAGCCGCAGATAACGTTTTCTATGCCTGCGAGTGCATCGTTGCCCTGTCCGGTTGCGGTGTGCTGGGGAAGATTGATAGTGAGGTTTGCGGATGCATCAGCAAACTCTGCGGTATCAGTGCCAGTCCCACCGTCGAGGACGTCATCACCTTCACCGCCAGCTAGCGTGTCATTACCTGCGCCACCGGCGAGAACGTTGTTGTTTGAGTCGCCTACCAATGTGTCATTACCTGCGCCACCGGTGGCGTTCTCGATGCCAGCAAGCGTGTCAGTGCCTTGACCTGTTGACACATCAGCCATGAGGTTCACGACGACGTCGCCGAAGGAACTGCTCACATCTGCGTTATCTGCGCCAGAACCGCCATCCAGCACATCGTCCCCGTCGCCGCCAGCGAGTCTGTCGTTACCCGCGCCACCAGTGAGCGTGTCGTTGCCCGCGCCACCAGTGAGCGTGTCGTTACCCGCGCCACCGTCAAGCACATTGAGGCCAGCATCGCCAGTTAACGTGTCGCTACCCAAACCACCCGTGATGTTTTCAATGGCACTGACTGTGGCGTTCCCATCGCAGATTGCAGTTCCAGCCAGCAGGTCAACTGTCGCATTTGTGGTAACGACCGACAAGTCCAACGTGTCGACACCAGAGCCGCCATCAATGTGATCGTTTCCACCGCCGCCATAGATGACATCGTCACCACCGCCG
>RFTO01000297.1 GCA_009923375.1 Actinomycetota bacterium
ATGACAGCCGACGCAACCGCCAAGACCGCGGCTTCAGTCAAGTTCCGGTTGCGCAGCAGGAAATCCAGCACGAACACCAGTGAAGGGATGCCTGAATCGATAACACCGCGCACTCCCCCGAGCGCGCTGGCTAATCCCGTTTCAAACGCGGAGCCGACGGTTACTTCGAGCACCTTGTCAGTTGCGTCCGCATCAACTTTCGGTGCATCTCCGTTGTTGCCGCCCACGTCTGCGCCCGCGGAGAACGGTGAAGGGGCAGCTGAGTCTTCGAATTCTCGGCGCTGTGGTGTGTCGGTCATCAGGACTCAGTCTTGGCAATCAGTGAGTAGCGCGGGTTGTACATCGCCAAACGCCCATGCTCCTCCACGATTCGTCCTGTCACCGTGACAGAACGGCCAGGAGTAATGCCAGTGATATCGCGGCGGCCGAGCCACATCAAGGTCAACGTGCCCGTTCCGTCGAACAGATCGGCTTCGAGCACCTTCAAACTCTGCTTGGGTCGCAAGCTCACCGATGCCAACACTCCCGTGACGGTCACCATCTCGCCCGTGCAGCACTTGATCACCGATGTGGCGCCGGTTGTCTCGGACCGTTCGCGCAACTCTGCAGCGGCCATCTCCTGCGTAGATGCGGTCATCGCGCGCATGCGCTGCCACATTGATGGTGTCATAACGTGATGAGCCTAAACCCCTGATGCCCGATCACGAAGGGGTGTTCGCACTTATGTCACGCTCAGTGGCCACTCCGGTGGAGCCGAAACCACCCTCGGCTCGGTGCGAGCCAGGTAGGCGCTCCACCTCGTGGAACACGGCAACCTCAACCTTCTGGATCACAAGTTGGGCGATTCGGTCGCCGCGGGTGAGGATGAACGTCTCGACTGGGTCGTGGTTCACCAGCAGCACGCCGATCTCGCCGCGGTACCCAGCATCAATCGTGCCCGGAGCGTTAACCATGCCGATGCCATGTTTCTTTGCCAAGCCGCTTCGCGGGTGAATGAATGCGGCGTAGCCAGGGGGCAGTGCGATGGCGATTCCAGTGGGCACCAGCATTCTGTGCCCTGGGGCGATTGTTGCGTCGATCCGCGATTGCAAATCGGCACCGGCATCGCCGGGATGGGCGTAAACGGGAACGCTCACTGAGTCATCAAGCAGCGTGATAAGCACGTCGACCTTGGTATCTGCCACCGACTCATCACCAATCTCTCGGCTGAACATGCCCGGAACAGCGACTCACAATGCGTGACCTTAGTCCCGCTATGGCGTTGAATGCGGGCAGTGCGACCGCGCGTGGCACTCTAACCCTGTCTAGTCCCGCTATCGCATT
>RFTO01000298.1 GCA_009923375.1 Actinomycetota bacterium
TGGACCCAGCTGACACCGTCGCAGGATCAAAAAGCGCCTCGGCCGCGACATCCGGCCGCAACTCCGACAAAGACCTCAAAACTGGCTTACCTTCCCCCATACCCAAAGCCAAACACGCAACAAGCACCGCGTCCAGCACCAACGGACGTTTTTAAACCCCTTATCACTTAACCCCACTCTGGAACTACGGGTTAAGTGATAAGCCCATTCGTAACTTCTGCTTGCGGCTTGAAATAGAAATTTTTTCAAGCGCAACCTCCAGGATTGCCCGAGTCCTGCCTGCTAGGCGCGAACTCCATTGACTCGACCTGAAGACATGGGTTCGGTGCCCGCACGACTGCGTCTAGAAAGAAAGCCTCGACAGAGATATCGGTGAGGCGTTCCAGCCGTTACCCCAACTACCAGGAACCGTGTACTCGAAGGCGATGCTTCCAGCACGATCAAGACCAAGCAGCCGGATGTTCGAGCCCCAGTTTTCGCTGGCGTAGTCAATCAACAACGAACTCCCAAGCTCGTAAATGCTCGAGCAAATTGGGCTGAAAATTGGTGGAGCATGTTCAAAGTGCCAGGTCTCGACAGCCGTCATGCGCTTCAGATCAAGTTTGTACTTGCGTGGCACTGCGTGATCCCGCGATACACCCATGGCACCCGCTGAGTTGAAGCTGGCAGTGCCGTTGTCGAACATCATCAACTCACCTTTGGCAGTGATTGACACTGCGTGCTCGCCCGCGGGGGCAACTCCAGTCACCTTCAGCGCGAGCTTTCGCAGCGACGGATATTGCGCCCAGGCCTTAGTCATGTCTCCAAGAAGCCACCTCAACTGACCGGTGTCGTAATCAATTCCCATTACAAAGTCCTCGCGACCAGACACAACGAGTTCATTCTGTGCCTTCCAATAAGTGGTCGCGTTTGTGTGCAGCCAATCCACTCCAACACGCACGAAGGAAGACGGGTCATCCCCTCCAGCCTGCATGGTTTTCGCGACGATTGACTCTAAGTCCCACACATGCTTAACCGATCCATCAGCGCCCGCCTCGATAATCGTGGACTCCACGTGGGATCCACGGTCGACTTGCATGAGGATGCCGTCGCGACCCTTGTCAAAGTTGTGGTGAAAGCCAGTTACGCCGAGGTTTGAGTAATCGGCGAGCACCTTGGTGCGCCCGTCCAAACCAATGCGCGCTAACGAAGTCCCATATGACACAAAGAAATCGGAGCCATCGAAGTACGCGGGCTGGCTGGCCGTGAAGTCGGGCCCAATCCAGCGAACCTCGCCATCGGTGTCCATCACGACGGGAGTGTTGGCTGATGCAAAATACTTC
>RFTO01000299.1 GCA_009923375.1 Actinomycetota bacterium
TGCTCGCCGGGCTAACAGTCAGTGCCTTCGCAGTGTGGTTGAACAAGCCCGTGTATTTCTGGGTCGGCATGGTGGTTGTGGCTGCCGGTGGCGCCACCGGCTGGATCATGGCCAAGGCGGGTCTGGGTCAGCCCAGACCTCAGTGATCTTGTCCGTCACCTGCGAATCCATCGTCTGAGCCTTTGATGAACGTTCTCACGGAAATCATCGAGCGAACGGTCGCTGACCTGCAAACAGAGAAGCGCCGGCTGACTTTCGATGCCGTGATCGAGAGCGCGGAGGCAGAGTCTCGAAGGCGACCGGCTGCGGACGTGCAAGCAGCCTTGCGTGTCGGGCATCTTGCGGTAATCGCGGAGGTAAAGCGGCGCAGCCCCAGTATGGGCGAGCTTGCGAAGATTGCAGATCCAGCAGCCCTTGCCCGACAGTACGCGGCGGCAGGGGCGTCGATGATCAGCGTTCTTACTGAACCGCACAGGTTCGGCGGCAGCCTGGCGGATCTCATCGCAGTGCGGGCGGCGGTCGAGACACCGATATTGCGTAAAGACTTCATCGTTGATGAGTATCAAATCGCCCAAGCTCGTGCTGCCGGCGCCGACTGTGTGCTGCTCATTGCCGCAGCGCTGGATGACGAAGCGCTTGCGCGACTGCTCGCCTGTGCCAGGGCTTGGGCAATGGAGCCGCTTGTTGAGGTTCACGATGAGGGTGAAGCAGCGCGTGCAGTCGCAGTCGGCGCGCACATAATTGGCGTTAACGCCCGCAATCTCTCAACGCTCGCTGTGGACACCGACACCTTCGCACGGGTGGTACACCACCTGCCCGCGACTTGCGTTCGGGTTGCGGAGTCGGGGATCACTTCGGCAGGCGATGCCGAGGCTGTCGCCCGTGAAGGTGCGGATGTGATCTTGGTGGGGCAGGCTCTGGTCCAAGCAGACGACCCACAGCACCTCATCGAACAGTTCACCTCAATCGACAGGCGGCAGATATGAGCGTTCAGGACGCGCACACGAAGACCTCGGTTGGCTCCGGATTCACCAGCATCGCTGACGCCACTGGGCATTTCGGTGTCTACGGTGGAAGGTTTGTCCCAGAGGCACTGATGGCTGCGCTCGATGAGTTGCAGACCGCACATGCCGAGGCGAAAGTCGATCCGCTTTTCCAAGCTCAGTTGAACGACCTGATGGTGAATTACGTCGGCCGTCCCAGTCCGTTGACTCTCGCCTCACGATTCTCAGAGGTGGCAGGGGCGAGAATCCTGCTTAAGCGCGAGGACTTGAATCATACTGGTTCACACAAAATCAATAATGTTCTTGGTCAAGGCCTG
>RFTO01000300.1 GCA_009923375.1 Actinomycetota bacterium
CGCACTGTCTTCGGCGTCATCGCAGTCGTCGTCCAGCTGAGTTTCATTTCTTCGACCATCGATCTTTTCAACGTCTCCTACAGCGGTGCCGCATGGTGTCTGCACATGTTCGCCATCGGCGGACTGCTCCTGAAGCGCGGTCGCACGTGGCCAGCTGTCGTCACTCTCGGCGTCGGCTTAGGGCTCGTCGGAGGCATCACCTGCATTCCGGCCGTGGTTGCCGCCTCAGTCTTCGCCCTCGGCATCATCGCGGTGACAGTCGCTTATCCACGCATCCTCAGCACTTGGGCACTGCCGGCCGTCGCAGGATTCATCTTCAGCGGGGTTTACAACAACCAGTTCACCGGGTTCGACGCCGACCAGGTGCTCGTGGCCACCACCACGAGCAGGGCGATTGTCGCGTCCGCCCTGCTCATCTCGGCAGGTTCCGTGGGCGTCCTGATGATGCGCCAACACAAGCTTCTGGCGGCTTTGGCGGGCGGTTTCCTGGGCGCCCAAGGACTCCACTTTGCCGTCGCCGCAGCAGGGTTGCGCGGCTTTGAGACGTGGACCCTCCCCTTGGGAATGGCGGTGCTCGCCTTCGGTTACCTCGCCTGGCGCATCCAACCGACGTTGAACAGTCTCGCTTGGCTCTCACCCGCTGCCTTCATTTCCACCATTCCGTCAGCCATCAAGGCGCTGACGGAACCGTCGGGAGCGAGGCTCTATTTCGTGGTGGCCGCTGCTATCGCCTGTCTCGTCATTGGACTCTTCACAGATCTGGCGGGCCTCCTCTTGCCAGGTGCGATCACCACAGTCATGGTCTCCTTGCAGCCGTTGGTTCAAGGTGGCTCAGGCGGTTCCCCGTTCATCTCACTACTGATCGGTGGCGCAGCACTCATCAGCGTGGGCTGGAAATTCGAGAAGTTACGCACCGGCGATGGTCTGCGAAGTTTGAAGTAGCGCTCATGCGAAGAGCCCCGCCAGATGTTGATGGCGGGGCTCTTCGCATTGTAAGACTACTTAGTCGAAGAAGTCTCGCAACACCTGTGATCGCGACGGGTGGCGCAGCTTCGACATCGTCTTGCTCTCAATCTGACGAATCCGCTCTCGCGTGACGTTGTAGCGCTTGCCGATGTCATCGAGGGTGTGAATTTGGCCGTCATCGAGGCCGAAGCGCATCCGGATCACACCTGCTTCACGCTCGGGCAAGTTGTGGAGCAGCTGCTCGATCTGCTGGCTCAGCATGATTCGGGTGACTGCCTCTGCGGGCGCCACTGCCTCAGCGTCTTCAATGAGATCACCAAACTCGCTATCACCTTCTTCACCAAGCGGCGTGTGC
>RFTO01000004.1 GCA_009923375.1 Actinomycetota bacterium
TGAGGGCTGCGGCGACCAGAATCAGAGCGCCCTCCACTAGCGCGGAGAAGTACTCAGCCTTTCCCTGGCCGAAGTGAAAGCGCGCATTCGGTGGCATCGAAGCGCGCCGCAGTGCAAGCAAAGCCACCACAGCAGCGACGATATTCGTGATCGATTCGAGCCCATCGGACAGCAATCCAACTGAGTGGGTGCGATACGCCGCCCACATCTTCAAGGCGAAGACGACGACGCCGACGATGATCGCCAGAACTGCCCAGCGGCTTAAATCGACGTGTACGCCGCCTCGCTGGGCTTGCTTGGGATTCTCACTCACAGACACATTGTGCTGCA
This sequence comes from Actinomycetota bacterium, assembly GCA_009923375.1. Taxonomy (GTDB): domain Bacteria; phylum Actinomycetota; class Actinomycetes; order S36-B12; family UBA5976; genus RFTO01. Next base: position 331 of record RFTO01000004.1, read on the forward strand.
CTCATCCCGCGATGCCCGCTAAGGTCGCGCAATGGTGATGCAGGTGACGCTGGAACCCATGACGCCAGAGGAGATAGGGCCATGGCAGGAGCGCCTGTGGATTGAATATCGCAGCGACATGATTAAGGCTGGGTCGACTGCTGCAGCTGCTGATGCAAATATCGAGCGCAATCGTGAGGCACTGATGCCGAGTGGAGAGCTTGCCGAAGGACAGCATGTACTCACCGTCACCGACGGAGCTAATCCGATTGGCTGCCTCTGGCTAGCGCAGAGGGCGCATGGTGAGTGGTTCGTGTACGACATCGAGATTGATCCGGAGCACCGAGGTCGCGGCTTCGGCAGAGCGACGATGCTCGCAGCAGAGGATTACGTCACAGCACGCGGCGGCATCAAACTTGGTCTGAGCGTCTTCGGATTCAACGAGGTTGCGCACAGCCTCTACCGCTCGCTTGGCTACTCGGTCCTCGCGATGAACATGTCGAAGTCACTGACATAAGCAATCTCTCGCGGATCTGAGATCACGCATGCTGCTGTCCAGTTCGGGCCGCACTTTTAGCTGGGTCGGAGGTGGCGGGAGCCGTCAGTTGCCCACCAGGGCAACCTCCTCGGCGATTCCCACGCATCTCAACACAGAAACGACAAATGCCCCGAGGGCATAAACCCCGGGGCATTTGTCGTTGTGGAGGTGGCGGGAATCGAACCCGCGTCCTTCGTCGACAATCAGGGACTTCTCCGAGCGCAGCCTGCTGTGCTTTTTCTCTCCCCTAGCGATCTAGCAGACTTGTCGCTAAGCGGGGACAGTCACTGTGAGTTGTCGATCGAGCCCCCGTAACCGGGGCCGTCACCAAGTCCTCTAGTTGACGTTGATTACCGGGTCAAGGACGAACCCGGGTCAACGGATTTCGGAGCTCGCTCAGGCGGCGAGGGCGAAATCGTTGCGCTGTGTATTGGCGCTTGTTTTTTTGCAGGAACATTTAAGAGTTGACCTGCGTTCTCTGCTCGCTTCTCCCATCACGGCATCCGAAGTCGAAACCGTTCACCCCCCTGTTTAGTTATATGGAGAGTGTAACTCCCGAGCGCAAGTCGCTATTCCCGTGCGAGGTCAGGCGAGCGCGGATCGGCGTCCGTTCACCGAACGTGTGCAACCGCGCCGGCAAGGTGGACGCGCGAATAGTTGACTGCTCAAGTAAACTATCTCACGTCAGTCACCAGGAGGTCTCATGCCAGCGATCACAGTCCCAGACATCACCATCTTGCCGCGGATCGACGTGCCAATGGGCGCGCGCCCTCGCGCAGTTCGACAGGTGACCACTGCACCTCAGGGTCACGAAGGTGAGGGTTTTCCGGTGCGCCGGGCATTCGCGGGAGTGGACTTGGCAGACCTTGATCCCTTCATCCACCTCGATCAGATGGGCGAGGTGGAATACGCACCAGGCGAGCCCAAGGGCACGCCGTGGCACCCGCACCGAGGATTCGAGACTGTGACCTACCTGCTCGACGGGGAGTTCATTCACGCTGACAGCCATGGCGGCGGCGGAGTGATTAAAGACGGCGACACTCAGTGGATGACCGCAGGCGCAGGGGTGCTCCACATCGAGACACCGCCGGAAAGTCTGGTGATGTCGGGCGGACTCTTTCACGGATTCCAGTTGTGGGTGAACCTGCCGAAGGTGCTGAAGATGTCTCCCCCGCGTTACCAGGACATCAACCACACCCAGATCACCATGGCCACAACCCATGACGGCGGAACATTGCTTCGCGTCATCGCCGGGCAACTCGGCGATGTGTCCGGCCCGGGAGCCACCCACACACCCATCACGATGGTTCATGCCACCATCGCTCCGGGCGCGCAGATGAGCATTCCGTGGCGTAATGACTTCAACGCACTCGCATACGCGCTGTCCGGCGATGGAAAGGTCGGCGCCACTGGCCAGCCCATCGGCACCGGCCAGCTTGCGACTTTCGGCGACGGCGATTCGCTGGTGATCAGCGCTGACTCGGTTCAAGATGCTCGGCACTCTCAAGGACTTGACGTTCTGATCCTCGGCGGTCTTCCGATTCGCGAGCCGGTGGCCTGGGCCGGGCCTTTTGTGATGAACACCCGTCTTGAGGTCATCGCCGCATTCGAGGAGTACAGCAAGGGCGCCTTCGGGCAGAAACGCTATGTGCACGGAGCGCCGGAGCGCGTCCAAGAGAGCAACATCGGCCGCTGAGCCACCTCAGGTGTTCCCGTCCCCGATTGATGCTGACGGCGCCAAGGTATACAGCTCACTCCTCGGATCTCCCTCAAAGCACATGTGGTTTGCCACCGTTTGAGTGAGATGATGCCGCCACGAACCATCGAGAACTTCCTCGGAGTCGATTCCGTAGAAATCCAGCATGTCTTGCGGTGCCGTGGTCGCGTCGAAATCTTTGGGCGGGATCCGCACGTTGTCCACATAGGGCCCTCGCGTGAAGAGCAAGCCTCCGTAGATATCCAGCGTCGGCGGCGGCACCTCCCATCGCAGCCTCGGTCCGGCTCCGTCGCAATTCATTGCCAATGTGAACCCCGCACGCTTCGCCTCTTTAGCTACGAGAATGAAGAATTCCTTCTGCGAACGGGCCTTTAGCCAAGCGTCTCGTGGCAGTCTGATGATGGGAAATGTAATCGGCGATTCGTCCTTGGGCAGCATGCGGGCTCTTAAATCTGGCACTTCGCCCTGCAGTTGAGCGATCGCACTTGAGTCTGACACTTCGCCCTGCAGTTGAGCGATCGCACTTGAGTCTGACACTTCGCCCTGGTGATTGCCCAGCACCACATCAGTAATCGCAGAGACGCTTAGAATCACGCTCGCGCCAACTATAAGCGTCAAGCGGAGACTTGGGCGGGGTCTGATTGGACCAGCTGGTTTGTCGTTCACGAGCACCGGAACCACCTATCGGTGAAAGCGTTGACCCAGGGAAGACTCGACGCTGACTGAGATGGCTGCGCAAGAACGGTCGGGCTGCTGGACGCGGATCCGGACGTCAACATGGTGACCGGCTCAATTTTCGTGTACAGAAAGTCGAGCCGAGCACCAGTTGGACTGTCGACATAGAGGTAGTGCCAATAGATGTCCGAGAACCGAGGCAAGGAAGCTCTTCCTGACGGTTCCATTGGTCTCTCGTCAATGAAAGCGGCACGGGATGGTTCGTAGTAATCTCCATGAGAATCATCAACGTAGACGTCTTTCACCTCCAATATCAGCCCACCGCGGAACAGGTAGGCATGAAAACCTAGCCGACCGCTCGCATCACGCTTCACCTGAAATGTCATCGTGTCAGATTCCAAAATCGGAACCGCCAAACTGATCGGGATTTCATGCGTTTCTGAGGTGAGGCGCTGACCACTTGAGTAACCCGCAACGACCCCATGGGAGTCCATGTACTCATAGAACGCAGCTGGTGGAAGTCCGGGTTTCATAATCAGACCTACCTGCGCTAGTGGTTGTCCCGTACCTCCACCGAACCCGACCCAACTTGCTAACGCTGAGTTTGAGCATCCAGCCGACTGCACGGATGGCACATCGATACTGCCTGATACCTTCGCGAATTTGGGGCCAGATTCAGCGTCGACCATGTAGCCACTAAAGGAAGGACTACCCAATGGCGAAATTTGTGGTTGCGTGGGTGCCGCACCGGTGTCCTCAAGGCCAATAATCGCTTGCACCCCGGAGCTACACGTGTTGACAGGCGCCGCCTGATTTGCCTTCAGGTCTAGTTCCTGCTGAGCGGATATTCCAAGAGCGTCGAGGTCCTCCTCCGAGGACATGTCGTAGAATTGCCGTTGTTCTTCAGTCAGGGCACTGACATCGTTTCCAGATGGGGGTATTCGAACCTCATCACTGACGCCGATCCTTCGATAGAATCGTCCACCGTCCTCCCGCATGAACGGGCCGTCCCAACTGCTGTCTAAACCCGGCGCACATGCGAGAGATGTTGTGGTTCCCGGCTCCGCGGAGCTCGGTGGCGACATGAGACACAACTGGCCCATAATCGCAATAGAGACTATTAGGAGCCTGAGGATCCCCCGTGGCTTTCTATTCATGGGATAACTGTGGCACAACCCAGGCTCAAGTCATTCAAATTTTCCTACGTTCACAATGGAATTTACTAAAAATACAATGCCAAGGTTCCAGTGGATGTGTGAACTTTACAAGCGCGGTTACGGTCGATCACGCAGCCACGCATATACGGGTCAGGTGCGGAAACGCATGTGCACATGCGAAACGGGAAGCATCATCCAGGCGAGCCATTGGCGCACCTGGCTTACTGCCCACAGGTAGCTGCCATGTCAGGAAACGCGATTCGACGGCGAACCTGAGCACGTCCAAAAGAGCAACGTCGGGCGCTGAACGTAGGCATGTAGTCAGGTCGACTTAGTCGGCGTGACCTTTGCTCCGACGGCCCACCTGCGCACGAACTTCTTTCGCCGCATCGCGGGCTGCGAGGGCTTGGCGTTTGTCGTACGCCTTGCGGCCGCGCGCGACTGCGATCTCCACCTTGACCTTGCCGTCCTTGAAGTAAATCTGCAGCGGCACGAGCGTCACGCCTGATTCCTTCAACTTCCCGGTGATCCGCGAAATCTCGGTGCGGCTGAGTAACAACTTGCGCGCGCGACGTGGTTCGTGGTTCGTCCAGGTGCCGGGGTCGTACTCAGGGATGTGCACTCCCCGCAACCACACTTCGCCATCGTCGATCGTGGCGAATCCATCCACCAGCGATGCTCTCCCTGCGCGAAGTGACTTCACTTCCGTGCCGACGAGCACCATGCCTGCTTCGTAGACGTCCTCGATCGAATAGTCGTGTCGCGCCTTCTTGTTCTGCGCGATCAACTTTCGACCGGTCTCCTTGGCCATGGCTCACTTCCTGCTAGTGCGCCACCCATTCGGAGCGCGTCAGTGTCGGCGGTAACAGGCGACCGGAGTGCGGCTGCGCCCGAACCAGCCCAGCGGGTTATACGGCTGCCCTGCCAGGCGGACTTCGAAGTGTAGGTGAGGACCCGTGGACCAACCGGTGGAGCCAACCTTGCCGATCACCTGGTTCTTCAGTACGTGCTGCCCCACGCGGACAAGGATCCTCGATTGGTGGCCGTAAAGAGTCGCCATGCCACCACCATGGGCGATGAGAGTCATATTGCCGTAGCCGCGCACAGTTCCAGCGGACACGACGATTCCCGAGGCTGCCGCATGAATGGGAGTGCCTGTGCCGGCGGGGATATCGATTCCCGCATGGCACCCAGCTCGATGGAGAACGGGATCGACCCGAGAGCCAGCGATACTCGAGATTCGTGTGTGGCCAACCACCGGCCAAGCCAGCGAGCCGGGGCGAACACCGGAGGAGTATGTCCGACTCTTGGTGTCTACCCCCCGCTGCGAAGCCCTTAACGCTGCCAACTGCACTAGCGCATCCGAGAGTGCATTGCGTGCGGCTCTGAGCGAGCGCTCGGCCGAAGCCGCCGCGGTCTTACTCACATACAACGCATGGTGCGCATCAATCTTGGATGAAGCAGCTTGGCGATCGGCAGCGGTGAGTTGGCCGCTCAGGTTCGCTACTGCAACAACATTCGCGCGAGCCAGCGAGAGCCTCGCTGCCTTGTCATTGCGGGCGTTTGTGAGGTTGTGGAGTCTGGTGTCATGTGCTGCACCCAAGGCGTTGAACCCCTGCAGGCGCAGGGCCAGGTCAGCGGGATCAATCGTGTCCAGGACGACTCCGAGTTGCAGAAGCGAGCTGCCGCCCATGTAAACATTGCGAACCATTTGCTGATACTGAGCGCTCGTCATCTGCAGTACGCCCTGCGCCTGCGCCAAGCCGGCAGCAGAGGTCCGCGAGTTGGAAACCGCCTGCCAGTAACGGGCCCTCACTGCCACAGCTCGGCGGTGCGCTGCATCAGATGCCGCAGCCGCATTCTGGTAACTGCGCAGCGACTTTTCTGCCAGGCCCTTGCGCCGCGTGTAGGTGTCACGCGCTTGCTTCACTTTGATGCCTGCAGCCTCCGCACCGTCGGCTGCAGCGGCGATTTTGTGTTCTAGCTGCTTATTACGAGTCGGCTTGGGAGTCGGCGACTTCGCCCATGAACTCGACTGCGGGCCGATGACGCACGCCAACGCCACGACTCCTGCGAGCACAGCTGTCCTCGTGCGAGATGTCGCGGTGAGTTTTCGCATTGAGTTGGACTCCATCAGACCCGCAGGTAGCGGCGCAACGACAGTGCCGATGAGGCAACTGCGATACCGATACCGACGATGTACACGACGGGGATGATCTGCCAAAGCGCATTCCATCCTATGAATGTGGTGAATTGGTATTCAGGCGCTAAGCGCTGATCGATCCCAAAGTGCTTGATGGCCACCAGCACGCCGCCGGCCAACGTGGCGCCGAAGAAAGCAGAGACCGCTGCTTCAGCAATAAACGGCAAGCGCACATACCAGTTACTAGCGCCAACCAGTCTCATGATGCCGATCTCTCGTCGACGAGAGAAGGCTGCCACGCGCATGGTGTTCACCACGAGCAGCACCGTCACCAACAGCATCGCTAGTGCGATACCGAGTGCGACGGTCTGCAAACCACTTAACAACTTGAAGAACTTGTCGAGCAACTTTCGTTGATCCTGCACCTGCTCCACGCCTGGCCGCCCGGCGAATTGCGACTGTATAACTGAGTACTGGCTCGGGTCGGAGAGTTTTACGCGGAACGATTCCGGCAAGGCTGAAGCGGAGACATTCTGCACGATCGCCGAGTTCGCGAACTGCTTCACGAAGCGCTGGTACGCCTGCTTCTTGCTTTCGTAAAAGACTGCCTCGACTAGCGGCGCCTGCGCGAGCAGATCTGCCTTGATCGCAGTGCGTTGTGCGGGGGTGACAGCGCCGCCGGAGCACGAGGGAACCTGGCTGTTATCGCCGCACAGGAAGATCGAAAGCTGGACTTTGTCGTACCAGTAGTCCTTCATGGTGGATACCTGCGCGCGCACCATCAAACCGGCTCCGAACAGAGCCAACGATGCGGCGATGGTGACGATGACTGCGATGGTCATCGTGAAATTACGCCGGAAGCCGACTCGAATTTCTTCGGCGACGAAACCCATCCTCATGTCAGATACCCGTATACGCCGCGCGCCTGATCACGCACCATCTCACCGTGGTGCAACTGAATCACGCGCTTGCGCATTTGGTCGACAATGTTGGAATCGTGGGTGGCCATCACGACCGTGGTGCCGGTGCGGTTGATGCGATCGAGCAGCTTCATGATGCCGACCGCAGTGGTCGGGTCAAGGTTGCCTGTCGGCTCATCTGCCAGGAGTAATGGCGGCCGATTGACGAATGCGCGCGCGACTGCCACACGCTGCTGCTCACCGCCGGCGAGCTCATCGGGGTAGCGCTTCTCCTTACCTTCCAAGCCCACTAGTTCGATGACCTCGGGGACGACCTTCTTCACGTGTGCGCGCGGGCGGCCGATGACCTCGAGCGCGAAGGCGATGTTCTGTTCCACAGTCTTGTTGGGCAGGAGGCGGAAATCTTGGAAAACGGTGCCGATGCCGCGGCGCAGAGCCGGCAACTTCCACGACTGCAGCTTGTTGAGGTCCTTACCTGCAACGTAGATCGTGCCGGTTGTCGGGCGCTCCTCTTTGAGCATCATCCGCAGCAAGGTTGATTTACCCGAGCCGGAAGACCCTACGAGGAAGACGAACTCCCCCTTTTCGATGTCAAGCGAGATGTCCTGCAGCGCAGGGTGCGCGCCAGACGCGTAGGTCTTTGAGACTCCCTCCAACTTAATCATGGGGTTCACCTTATGCGGTGAATCTGAGTGTCCCCACGCAACGCGGCGGTGGCACCGCGGGTTCTCACCCGAACAGCACCACCGCCGCGTCCGTATTAGGTCACACGGTTATTGCTTGCGCCACCGCCGACGCAGGGCAAAAAAGACACCGCCGGGCTAGCCCCTATCGGCTAACCCGGCGGCGATCTGAGGAAAGGGCGTTACTTCTTGCCGAACAGCGCCTTGCAAGAGCTCGCGTTGGAGAACGCCTGCTTTAGCTGGTCGTTCTTGGAGCTGGTGAAGTCCTTATATCCCTGCACGAGCAGAGATGCGGCGGCGACTGTCTGCGTCATTGCTCCGGCCAGCTCAGTTGTGGCACCGATGGCGCCGCCGATGCTGGTGGCCTTGGACACTTTCGTGCTCGCTGTTTGCACCAATGCCCACGCGGTGTAGAGCGCCTGCTCGTCCTTGCGCAGAGTCTGCATGGCGCCGGTGGTGTCGTTGTTGATCGTCGATGCCGCAGACCATTGCTGGTCGACCGCAGCGACCGCAGTCTCCAGAGCTGAGTACTTCTGAGCCACCTTCGCCTTGTACCCAGCGATATCTGAGATGGACGGCGACTTCACTGCATCAGCTAAATCGGTGGCGGCAGTCTTCAGCTCGGATCCTGCGGTACAGACCGAATCCGCCCACTTCTGGGTGTCGCTAACGGACGAGGAACCAGAGTTCCCTCCGCATGCGGCGAATGCAGTCGCAGCTAGCGCGAGTGCAGCGATGGCGGCGGCGAACTTCACGACCTTCATATGGCCCTCCTATAAGCGTAGGCGAATCGTAACGCGTCCAGACTGCTTCAGAACAAGTGTCCGTCGGCGGCGGCGTTGCGCCAGCAGACGGCATGAACCGCGTCCACGGGCGCGGCGTAGGCTTAGCCGCTGAACCACAAAGGCTGCCGATTCATGTGCCGACCAGAGGCGCAATCGCGGCAAAGGAGGCCCCAGCTCGATGAGCGCCGACGCCAGCACACCCGCTGCAAGCCCTGCTCACAGTGCCGCTTCGATGGAGGAGTTCGGCCCCAACCAGTGGTTGGTGGACGAGCTCTACTACCAGTATCTGGAGAACAAGTCCCTTGTGGATCCCGCCTGGTGGGACTTCTTTGCAGACTACCGCCCTGGGCAGATGCCCCAAGCAAACGTTGCCACAACGACCACCGCTGCGGCCCTGGCCCCGACCATCGTTACACCTGCCATCGTTACGTCTGCCGCAACTCCCCCGCCAACATCGACGCCAACGTCATCACCAGCTACTACTTCAACTTCGGCACCGCTAGCTCCTGCTCCCGCTACGACCAGCCCCACAGCAGTCACAGCGGAGCCATTGCGTGGACCTGCAGCGCGAGTTGTCGTTAACATGGAACAGTCTTTGACGGTCCCAACCGCAACCTCGGTGCGCGCTGTGCCGGCGAAATTGCTGGTGGACAACCGCATCGTTATCAATAACCATCTCGCCCGCGGTCGCGGCGGCAAGGTGTCGTTCACCCACATCATTGGCTTCGCCATCATCAAGGCAATCAAGGCACTGCCGGCAATGAACAACTCGTACGCCCTTGCCGACGGCAAGCCGGGCGTCATGCACAACACCCACATCAACATGGGTCTGGCTATCGATATGGCCAAGCCTGACGGAACCCGCCAGCTGCTCGTCCCCGTGATCAAGGGCGCAGAGGCGATGGACTTTGCCGAGTTCTGGACGGCCTATGAAGATGTTGTGCGCAAGGCTCGCACTAACAAACTCACCGTCGATGATTTCGCTGGTGCGACGATCTCGTTGACCAACCCAGGAACAATCGGAACTGTCCACTCGGTACCAAGATTGATGAGCGGGCAAGGGCTGATCATCGGTGTGGGCGCAATGGAATACCCCGCTGAATGGCAGGGGGCCAGCCCGGAGACCCTTGTTCGGCATGCCGTATCGCAGATCCTGACATTGACTAGCACCTATGACCACCGCGTTATCCAGGGTGCACAAAGCGGTGAGTTCCTCCGCCTTGTTCACCAAGCGCTGATCGGCGACGCAGACTTCTACGACGAGATCTTCGCTGCGCTGCGAATTCCCTACACACCGATTCGCTGGGCTGCTGATGTGGCCACCAGTCACGACTCCGATCTTGATAAGGCAGTCCGGGTCCAACAGTTGATTCATGCTTTCCGCGTGCGCGGACACCTGATGGCTGACTTGGATCCGCTAACAGACACTCCCCGGATCCACCCAGACCTCGAACTCGAAACTCACGGCTTGACGCTGTGGGACCTCGACCGCGAGTTCCCCACTGGTGGCTTCGGCGGCAAGCCGTTCATGAAACTGCGCGACATCCTCGGTGTGCTGCGCGATGCGTATTCGCGACGCATCGCTGTGGAGTACATGCACATCGCAGACCAAGACCAGCGCTCGTGGCTGCAACAGCGACTGGAGAAGCCACACGAAAAACCTGCGCGCGACGAGCAACTGCACATCCTGGATTGCCTGAACCACGCTGAGGCTTTCGAGACTTTCTTGCACACGAAATACGTCGGCCAGAAGCGCTTCTCGCTCGAAGGCGGCGAATCGATGATCGCCCTCGTGGATGCCATGCTGCAGCGCGCTGCCGACGAAGGTGTGTCCGAAGTCTTCATCGGTATGCCGCACCGAGGCCGGCTCAATGTGCTCGCAAACATCGCCGGCAAGAGTTACTCGCATATCTTCCGCGAATTCGAGGGAATCGGGGCGTTGGAGAACTCAGTCCAAGGCTCCGGCGACGTGAAATACCACCTGGGCACCGAGGGCACCTTCACCGCGCTCTCCGGCAAGAGCTGCGCGGTCTACCTCGCGGCCAACCCGTCTCACCTTGAAGCAGTCAACCCAGTCCTTGAGGGAATCGTTCGCGCCAAGCAAGACATCCTCGGTAACCCTGAAAACTACCCGGTGCTGCCCGTCTTACTTCACGGCGATGCGGCTTTCGCCGGGCAGGGAATCGTCGCCGAGACGCTGCAACTCTCACAGCTGGACGGTTACAAGACGGGTGGCACGATCCATGTGATCGTGAACAACCAAGTTGGTTTCACCACCGACCCGCATGATTCGCGCTCATCGGAGTACTGCTCGGACGTTGCACGCATGGTGCAGGCGCCCGTGTTCCATGTCAACGGCGATGACCCTGAAGCAGTGGTCCGCGTGGCGCGCTTGGCATACGACTACCGCTCCACGTTCAACCGCGATGCTGTCATCGATCTGGTGTGCTACCGCCGTCGCGGCCACAATGAAGGCGATGACCCGTCGCTAACGCAGCCGGTGATGTATGCCCTAATCGAGAAGATGCGCTCGGTACGCAAGCGCTACACCGAGGCGCTCGTCGGCCGCGGTGACATCACCGTGGACGAGGCTGCAGCGTCGCTGCAGGCCTACCAAGACCTGCTGGAGAAGGCGTTCGCCGAGACCCGCGAGGGGGCGTTGCCGACTGCGGCAGCGCCGACGATTGCAGCCAATGGGGCTTATCCGGCCACTGTGCACACTGCTATCACCGATGCCGCCATCAGCGCAGTCGTGTCAACGCAGGTGCACCTACCAGAGGATTTCCATGTGCACTCGCGCTTGGCACCGCAGCTGCAGCGACGTGCCACGATGATCGACGAAGATGCCGTCGATTGGGGCATGGGCGAAACCTTGGCATTCGGCTCACTGCTGATGCAGGGCGTGAACATCCGCCTCGCTGGTCAGGATTGCCGCCGCGGCACTTTCTACCAACGTCATGCGGAGATCGTTGATCGGATCACGGGTCAGCGATACAAGCCCCTGGCACAGCTGGCAAGCGACGGTAATAGCTTCGAGGTTTATGACTCGCTGCTCAGCGAATACGCCGCGATGGGCTTCGAATACGGCTACTCCGTCGCCCGACCTGGTGCATTGGTGCTGTGGGAGGCACAGTTCGGCGATTTCGCCAACGGCGCCCAGACCATCATCGATGAGTTCATCTCCAGTAGCGAGCAGAAGTGGAACCAAACATCCGGCGTCGTGCTGCTGCTTCCACATGGCTACGAAGGACAGGGGCCAGACCACTCGTCTGCGCGCTTGGAGCGCTACCTCGCCATGTGCGCTCAGAACAACATGACTGTCGCAATGCCGAGCACGCCAGCCTCCTATTTTCACCTGTTGCGCTGGCAGGCCCTCGCCGGGCATCACAAGCCGCTGATCGTCATGACTCCGAAGTCGATGCTGCGAGCGAAGATCAGCGCAAGTGCAAAGTCGGACTTCACCGACGCCACTTTCCAGCCGGTCATTGCCGACACCACGGTGTCGGCAGCGGGTGTGCGAAAGGTGTTACTCGCCGCCGGCAAGGTCGCTTGGGATGCAGTTGCCAAGCGCGATGCAACTGGTCAGACAGATGTTGCAGTGGTTCGCGTGGAGCGGCTAGCGCCGTTGCCGTTGGATGAGATTAAGTCGGCCTTAGCCCTCTACCCCGCTGACGCAGAGATCTGCTGGCTGCAAGAGGAGCCTGCCAACCAAGGTGGTTGGGGTTACATGCTGATGAACCTCGCCGAGCACCTGGACCGTCCGCTTCGGCGAGTGTCTCGCGAGGCCACGTCGTCACCGAGCGTCGGATCGCTCAAGGTGCACGAGTTGGAGCAGGCAGCGCTCATCGAATCTGCACTATCGACATCGTCACACTGATTCATACCGAAACTGGAGACCCGCCATGTATTTCACCGATCGAGGTATCGAAGAGCTTTCCAACCGTCGGGGTGGAGAGGACGTGACCTTGGGCTGGCTCGCTGAGAAATTGGCCGAGTTCGTTGATGACAACCCCGACTTCGAGATTGCTATCGAGCGTTTTGCGACCTGGCTCGCGCGGGACGATGAAGCCGAGGACGACGACTAACAAGACGGCTAATCCAGCGTCAACACGGCCTTGCCGAGCAACGTGCCCGAGTGCATCGCCTCGAACGCTTGAAGCGCCTGCTCAAGCGGAACCTCCATACCGATATTCGGCCTAAGGCCCGTGCGTTGCAAGAGTTCGAGCAGCCCGTGAAACTCCTCGAGTGTGCCCATCGTGGATCCGTGAATGTTGAGTTGCAGGAAGAACACTCTCGCCAGATCCGCCGGCGGGTTTGCGCCGGTGGTGGCGCCCGAGACGACGACTGTGCCGCCTGGCTTGAGCGCTTTCAGTGAATGCGCCCATGTCGCCTCGCCGACGGTTTCGATGACCGCGTCCACTCGCTCTGGCAATCGAGCCCCAACCTCAAATACACCGTCTGCCCCCAGTGATGCGGCGTAATCCCGGCGCTGCTCAGAGCGCGATGTCGCCCACACGCGGTAGCCAGCGGCCTTGCCGATCGCGATCGCAGCGGAAGCCACTCCCCCCGCGGCACCTTGCACCAACACTGTGTCACCTGGCTGCAGGCCACTCTTGGTCTGCAGCATGCGATACGCCGTCAACCACGCGACCGGCAGAGAAGCCGCCTGCTGCCAGCTCAGCCATTGCGGCTTGGGGATGAGATTGCGCGAAGGCACTGCGACGAATTCGGCAAAGGTTCCTGGGTGGCGCTCAGAGAGCAGTGAGCGATTCGGGTCCGTCGTCTCATCCCCTGTTGCGTGCGGATCCGCGATGACTGAGTGGATGATGACCTCGTCGCCAGTCTCCTCGTCAACACCTGCCGCTTCGCAGCCCAAGATCATCGGAAGCGCATCGATACTGAGTCCGACGCCGCGCAAACTCCATAAGTCGTGGTGATTCAACCCTGCCGCTTTAACTCTTATCCAACGCCAATTCTTAGGCGCCTCGTGGCGAGGGACATCAGCCAGAGACAACCCGCTGAGTGGATCGGTATCGCTAAACGACACCACGGAGACTGCGCGCACGATGCCACGCTACCGCCGGCTGGCTGATGCAAGCGGCGCGCATCACGGCTGCGTGGGAAGTTTCCGCAAGACCCTGCCGCGGATGAGGGTTACATCCACCCATCCGAATCGCCAGGAGTCATCAGTCTTGCTCATGTCCGGGTTGTCCCCTTCGAGCCACAGCTGCCTGCGCCCACTTTCGGAGCGAGCGTCGGTGATGCGCTTGATGATGTAAAGCCCTTTGCGCTGGGGATGCTCAAGCACCACCACATCACCACGGCCGACACCCAGCCAACCGCTGATCAACAGCACATCGCCATCGCTGTAGGTCGGATGCATGGAAGTCCCGGCGACCCGAACTCGCGCCAGCATCCCGAACATGCGGCCAAGCCTGCCATCTAAGTGCGCGCCTGAACACCCGCCGCTAGGCTCGCAACCGCACCGCTTCTGCGGCAGCCACCTGACATGCCAGTCGAGAAACAGTTGTAAGGAGCCACAATGCGCTTGTTCACTGCGCCGATCATGACCGTCCACGCCCACTGCGACCTACCGTGCGGTATCTACGACCCCGCCCAAGCCCGCGTCGAGGCACTGTCGGTGAAGGCCTGCATGGAGAAGTACCACGCTTCCACAGACGCAGACTTCAAGGCACGTGCCGTCGCCATCAAGGAAGAGCGCTCGGACTTGGTGAAGCATCACCTCTGGGTCCTGTGGACCGACTACTTCAAGGCACCGCACTTTGAGAAGTACCCGCACTTGAACACGTTGTTCAACGAGGCGACCAAGCTCGCTGGCGCTGGCGGCACCAAGGGAACCACCGATGTTGCCGTGGCAGATTCACTTATTGCCAAGATTGACGAGATCGCTGAGATCTTCGCCGAGACCAAAAAGGCCTGACGAAAAGCCTCACGTCTGAGTCAATTCAGACAACTGTGGAAGACGGCGGCGCTGCTACAGCGCCGCCGTCTTCGCAATTTGGTGCATCACTTCGATGCTCGCAGCGTTGTGCCCATCGAGGGCATCGCTCAACTTGACGACCACAGTCTGGGTGCTCGGCTCGATTAGTACCAGCTGCTCATGTAGTCCATCGAATGAGCTGGTGCCCGGATATGGATGCCAGACGAATGAGCCGTATCCCCAGTGATCATCGCTGAACGAAGGCAACGTGGGATTGGTCAAGTGCGTCATCGCCTTTGGCGAGATGACCGTGCCATGTGTACCCTTCCCGTTATTCAACATGATCAACCCGAGACGCGCGTAATCACGCGGAGCCATGTTCAAACAGCAGAAGCCCTTCTCCCAGCCGCCATCGCGGTCCACGGCCCATGAGGCCTTGAACTCGCCGCCCATCGGCGCGAAGATCTTCTTCTGAGTCAACTCGGCCAAAGATGCGCCACCCGCTTTGGCAACCATCATGCCCGCAAGCTGGGCGTCGACACTGCGGTACTCATGACGGATTCCGGGCAGCGTGTCCATGGCGCGGTGGTGGCGCAAGAAATACATGATGTCTGTTGTCGCGTACATCTGCGCGATCGGCCGACCCCAGCCACTCGGTCCTGATGGGTAATCGTCGCTCACATTCACGCCCGCACCCATATCCAGCAAGCTGCCGAGGGTGACGAGGTCGAAGTTGTCGCCGGTCTTCAGCTCGGGGAAGAGGCTGACGAACTTCGTGGACCACTTCAACTTTCCTTCGTCGATCAACTGCCAGGCGAGCATTCCAACCACTGATTTCGCGATGGAGTAGGAAGGCAACTGCTGAGACGGGCTGATGCCCGGTGCGTAATACTCATGGGTGATAGTTCCGCCTCGCACGACGATGAAAGCATTCGTTGAGGTCTTCGTCAGCCAGTCGCTGAATGCAACCTTCTCGCCTTGCCACTCAACCGTTGCAGGCATGCCTTCTTCACTGTGATTGAACACAGACGCAGTGGTTGTGGGATCAATCGGCCTCGACGGCTGTAGTCGCACCGAATCCGACGGCGTTGCCATGGCGAGGCGGTAGGACATCACCGGATTTGGGTAACGCACCGCGATGGTGAACACCCACAAGGCAGCGAAAACGATGGCGAGGGTGTAACTCGTGCGTCGCGACACCTTGAAGGTCCTGCGCACCCACTTGCTTGTCGCCGGGCGCTTGTCGGTGGTCTCAGCCTTTGACTTGTTTGCCATAGGCGGACGCTATCGCGGATTAGCGATCGAGACGCTTCAGCACCGCCAGCGGAAGCATCGTGAGCACTCGCGACACGTTCGCAAGTAGCGAAGGTACCCAGATCACGCGGCTGCGGCGGGCCGATGCGCTCCACTGCGCAACACAGTCAGCCACGCGTGCTGCAGACACTGAAAATGGCGCGGCGGGCATCCCGACGGTCATTTTGGTGTGCACGAAACCGGGTCGCACCAGGAGCACATTCACTCGCGGATCCGGGCTCTCGACGAGTCCTTGACCAAGGAAGTCGAGCATCACCTTGCCCGCGCCATAGATGAAGTTGCTCGGTCGCGGCCGTGCGGCTGCAACCGTTGACAGCAACACCAACTGACCATGCCCCTGCTTGGCCAGCAATTGGTGAGACAGAAGGGTGAGAGAGGCGGCACCGAAACCATTGACCGCAAGGCTCTCTACTGCACTGTGCGGATCTGCCATCGCTTGCCCTTGTTCTGGCAGCACGCCAGCAGCGAGGATGACAACATCGATATCTCGGGAGAATTGCTCACCTAAGACATGTGCGTGACTCGCGGTGTCCGCAACGTCGAGCTGGACCACGTCTATGGCCCTAACCGCGTCGCCAAGGTGAGCTCCCGCTGCGTGAAGTGCATCAAGATGACGGCCGGCGAGGACCACTTCTGTGTCGCGGGTGGCCAGCTTGCTGACTATCGCTAGTCCGATATCAGATGTTCCACCGATGAGAAGGATTCGCTGAGGTTGACCCAGTGCGTTGATCACCCGCTGACCTTAGCCACGCCCTGGCCGAAGGAGACCGAGTCGGCTGCCGAGGTCGGAGGTGAACACTCCGTTGGGGTCCATCGCATCGCGGATTGCCTGCCACTGCCCGAGCCTGGGGTACATCAGTGGCATCAATCGCGCGGGCATCCGCGAATCCTTGGCTAGGTAGAGCCGGCCACCAGCATGCGTGACCAGATCATCGGCAGCGGCCAAGATTGCCGGCAAGCCCGGCACATCAGTCGGGATGTCCAATGTCAGCGTCCAGCCGGGAATCGGGAATGACAACGGTGCGTTGCTAGCAGCGCCGAATCTCTTCAGCACCGTCAGGAAGGAGGGCACTTGGGCGTCAACGAATCTGGTGAAAATTCGGCGCAAGATCTCTAACTCTCCGGCGGGAACAACACATTGGTATTGCAGGAAACCTCGAGTGCCATAAACACGGTTCCAATGCGCGACCGCATCGAGTGGGTGGAAGAACTCAGCGAGCGACTGGCGCTGCCCATCTCTATGTGATGGGGCGAGCCGGAACCACAGGGAGTTAAACGCGGCGACGGTGCGGCGATTCAGGAGCTGGTCGGGGAAGATCTCTGGCGCGCTGATACGAGGCGCCGCAACGGCATCCCCCTTTCCCGCACCAGCGTCACTCGAATGCTCCCCGAACGTGACAATCCCACGACCGCATGCGGCACCAGTGGCCAGCGAATCCAGCCAGGCCACGGAATAGCGCGCGGAGTCAGCGCTCATCAGCGCTTCGACTGTGGAGTCGAAGTCCGCGGTACGACGGGTGCTTACGGTCATGTGTCGGCCCGGAATTGGAATCATTTGTACAGTCGCATCGATGATGATGCCCGTCAATCCCATGCCACCAATGGTTGCCCAGAAACGCTCATCACTAGGAGTCAGATCAAGCCGGTCCCCGCGACCGTCAACGATGCCGATGCGCAGCACGTGCGCACCGAAGGAGCCGTCGCGGTGGTGATTCTTTCCATGGACGTCTGCGGCAATGGCGCCGCCGATCGTCACCCAACTTGTCCCCGGCGTGACGGGTACGAACCAACCGCGAGGCACAGCATCGTTGATCAGATCTCGCAGGCAGAGCCCTGCGCCAACGGTGACAATGCCCGCTTCGCCCCAGGCAATCGAGTTGAGCGTCGCCAGATCAAGCACCGCCCCGCCGGCATTTTGGGCGGCATCGCCGTAGGAGCGCCCCAAGCCTCGCGCGATCACGGCGCTGCCCGACATCACAGCAGCTTCGATTCCTGCTACATCCAAGGGTTTGATGACTCGACTCACACTCGGCGCGGTTCGCCCCCAACCCATCTGCGGGGACCACACACTGTCGGCAACCTTCTTGGGCGCCACGTCAGGAGCCCAGCGCCACGGCTGCTGCGAAGAGAGCGAACCACATCGCAAAGGTGAAGACGATGAATCGATCTGCGATAAGGGCCTCTTCCGGTGTCTCAGCCTTGCCGGCAGCAATGAGCCGCAGATAGCGGCGCACGCTCGCTGCCAACGGGATCGAGGAGGCGATCAGCAACACAGGCTCATCGTCGAGCACCCCACGTGTCACCGCCCACATGACATAAGCACCAACAGCGACGACAGCCGACAGCCAGGCAAGACCTTGCAGATAGCGGCTGCTGTAACTACGCAATGCCGTTCGTGCTGGCACGGCTGCTGCCTGCCCACCAACGTCGAGGCGTGCTAACTCCGATTGACGCTTTCCCACGACGACCAGCAGTGCCGCCACTCCTATGAACACAAGAAACCACGCGGAGAGCCTTGTGTTGGTTCCCATCCCGCCGAGCACAGCTCGGATGACGAAGCCCATCGCAACGAAGAGCATCTCCACACCGGCGACATTCTTGATTCCAAAAGAATAGGACATCGAGATAGCGATGTACGCAATCAGGCCAATCAACAGGTTCAAACCAAAGATGATGAAGGCCAATGTGAACGATGCGCACACGAGAGCACTGGCCATGATGCCTGCGTATCTAATGCTGACTGCTCCGCTGGCAATCGGCCGCAGCCGCTTCTCGGGGTGCTGCCTGTCGTAATCGACATCGCGAATGTCATTGACGAGGTAACCAGCGCCGGACACTGCGCATAGCAAGCAGAACAGCAACGCCACCCGCCATAGAACATCCGGCCTGGCCACGACTCCGGCAGCAAGCGGAGCGGCACCAACGAGCACGTTCTTCAGCCATTGACGAGGCCGGAGCGCGCGCACCACGGCATGCAGAGGGACTGCTTGTACGCTGATTGCCATACACCTCTCCGATACCGAGCCGGCATTTTCAGGCTCGATCTCCGCGGGACTCCCCCGCCGCTGACCTTCCCGAAGTGATTCGTGGGGAACGCTACCCAATTCATCGGCGCGCTGTGGATGTCTCTGCCGCGCGGCGCAGATGCTTACACTGTCGTCACTCGTTTCAGTCATTCCCTCCGTTCCCTCTGAAACGACTGGACACGGGGCTGTTCGCACTTCGGAGCGCAACCGCACCTGGTCTTCCCCTTGAAGATTCGAGAGGCTGACACCACCGTGACCGACGACGACGCCTCGCAGGACACTGGCACCGCGCTGGCGACAGATTCGACTCCGCCACCTCGCCGCAGACGTTGGGTGCGCCGTCTTGGTACCACCGTTCTGGCCCTGGGGTTGGTGGCCGGCGCCTGCATCGTGGACGCAGAGAGCATGGCTGGGGACGACCCGTTTGAAGTGAAGCTTGGCATTTGGGGGCGAGAGCATGGGCTGGGTTTCGCCATCACCTGGTTAGAAGAGGTGCAGTATGCGCTCAATCCCCCCGCCACTGGCGGCACCACATCGGTTGCAACAGTTCTGCACGCAACCGGTTACAAGGCCCGCGCCAGGGTCACGAGCACCTACAAACCCCTCACCCCCATCGACCGATCTTCGTCACTTGCGAATGAGGGTCGGTGGAACACGCTCATCGCCAGCGGCGGCGAGCCTGTCATCAGCGTGTCGTTGATGCGGCCGGACTCCACACACACCAGTTACCTTGCGGCCGTTGTCCGCATAAACGGCAAACGCGCTACGTTGAATCTTCACCCAGGATCTGAAGACCCGGGCAATGCCACTCGTTTCGGTTCCAGCGACGTCATCACAAAGTCCGACTGGAAGGCACTGATCGGCGCTTTCAACGGCGGCTTCAAGATTAAGGATGCGCAGGGAGGCTTCTATCTCAACGGCGCCACGGCAGGCACTCTGGCGCACGGCGCTGCATCGCTGGTGACCTACAAGGATGGTCACAGCGATATCGGCGCTTGGGGAAGCGATGTTTCGATGTCCGCAAACGTGGCCTCCGTCAGGCAGAACCTTCACCTGCTGGTGGACAACGGCCGTGTCACCCCGTCTGCGGACGCTGCAGTTAAGAGCAGTTGGGGTGCAACCGTGGGTGGCGCGTATTACGTCTGGCGGACGGGAATCGGAATCCGCGCAGACGGCGATGTCGTGTTCGTATTCGGTGACGCACTTTCAGCGCAGTCTCTGGCGCAGCTGCTGAAGGCTGCCGGCGCCGTGCGCGCAATGCAGCTGGATATCAACAAAGACTGGGCGGCGTTCTACTACTTCACGCGCCCCTCCGGCCGCCCAGAAGCGAAACCCACAGCGCACAAGGTCATTCCTTTCCGCAAACCACTCAGTCGTTACTTCACCACTGTTACTCGAGACTTTTACACCATCTCGTTAAACAAGTAACCCTGTTCTCGGCAACTTCCCCCAACCGGGCGATTACCGTCGAAGTCACCCTCGCTGACTTGAATTGCCACCTAGCGTCGACGTTATGCGTCCTCCATCTGCCGTCAGCGACCAGAGTGCCGAGTCGTCCCCCGATGCCGGCAGGCGATGGGGTGACGCCCAGAGACAACGGGAACGTGAGTTGTTCACATGCCTGCAAACCGCAGTGCCGAGTAGCACTCCATGGATGGAGATTCGCAACGACATCGTCGTCTTGCATCTACCGCTGGTCGATTACTGCGCTCGACGCTTTAAGGACCGTGGCGAACCCATCGCCGATGTGACGAGCGTGGGCACCATCGGCCTGATCAAGGCAGTTGAACGATTCGACACTGGCCGGGGACTTGAGTTTTCCACGTTCGCGATGCCGACCATCATTGGCGAAATCAAGCGATACTTTCGCGACCGTTCTCGAGTGATCCGGATTCCTCGCCGACTGATTGATCTGGCCAATGAGGCGGCTGCCGTCACCCCGCAGATGCAGCGTGAACTGGGTCGCGAACCTGAGGTCATCGACATCGCGGCAAGAATCCACAGCACCCCTTCGGAAATCTTGGAAGCCCGGCGCTGTACGTCGACTCAAGCCTTCCAGTCCCTGGATGTACTCCTTGATGGCGTGGAGGATGTTGGCGAACGTGTACCAACCCAACTCACGCACTGGCCAGTTGAGTTCGAGCACATCGAGTGGCGATGCGCATTGGCGCCGGCATTGGCATCACTTGCACCACGCGATAGGGAAATTCTGCGCCTGAGATTCGATGAGCAGTTATCCCAAGCAGCTATTGCCCATGAGTTGGGGCTATCACAAATGCATGTGTCCCGACTCCTGGCTCGGAGCCTGGTCCACTTGCGCGAGTGTCTGGCGGAAGCCGCCTAGCGGCTGGTGCCTAGGGCCGCGGACACTCCGGCGAGAGTCGAGATGCCGATGACCCCCGCTCCCGCGAGAACGTAGGTCACGTTGCCGGATTGCACCAAAGTGACTCCGACCGCGACAATCGCGAACAGTTGCACGACCAGGAACGGAGTCCGCGCCCAAGATTTGCGCGTGTGCAATCCGTAGGCCGCCGCCTCGATACTGACCGCGAAGATTAGATATTCGATAACGAGGGACACTGACACCGGCTGTGATGGTCCACGCATAGTCCACCCCTGCGTATGCCGGGAGCTGATAGCGATCACAACTGCGAAAACCAAGGTCCCTAGGGCTTGGGCATGACCGAGTGCGACGGCAACTCCGAAGGCGTAACGTTTCATCACAAGGGTCAGCCTAGGTTCCTCATCCCAACGATGACTGTTGTGCCTTAGGCCCAAAAACCCGCGAAACGCCCAAAGCCCGCGAGGGGAAAGTCGGACACTTCTGACAAAACTCTCGGCAATCGTGCGCGTCTTCTTGTGGGGGGCTGGTCAACTGTGGGAGGATTAGCCTCGTTGACCTTGATCTTGACCGACCCGCGATGCCTGATCGTGAGTGTGGATAACCGAAGGACTCTGCGCGGCTGCGCGCATGAGGCCCTCGGGAATACCGCAGACGACTTGTGGCTTATACGTGGGGAAGCATCCATGCGTCAACGACGCCAACACCTAGACCTTGAGTCGTTGGCGCCCCGGATTCAGCCGTTAGGCAGGAAGGAGCATCACGATGGACTGGCGACATGATGCTGCCTGCCGCGATGCAGATCCGGAGTTGTTCTTTCCCATCGGCAACACCGGCCCCGCGCTCGGGCAGATTGAGCAAGCGAAAGCCATCTGCCGCACCTGCTCGGTTATGGATGACTGCTTGCGCTGGGCACTTGA
>RFTO01000031.1 GCA_009923375.1 Actinomycetota bacterium
CGACGGCAGTGAAGGGTCGCTCGGGATCAATGGCGGCTTCAGAGACACCGCGCAGCATCTGACTGAGGATTACTCCCGAATTGCCGCGGGCACCGAGTGCGGCCGCTCGTCCCATAGATCTGGCAACGGTCAGGGCATCAGCATCGGCGGGCAGCTCGGCCACAGCCCTGATGGCTGCTTGAAAGGTGGCATTGCTGTTGGTACCGGTGTCGGCATCTGGGACCGGGAACACGTTGAGGTCGTTGATTTGGTCGACATTCTCGGTCAACGCCCGACCAGCCACTTCGATCCACGCGCGCAGAATGCTGCCGCTCGCATGGGTCGCCCGCGCACCCGAGGGCGACGGCGAGGGCAGTGAGGCGGTCATACCAGCCCAATGTAGCCGCGCCTAGCGCGCGCGTTACGCTATGTCATCGCTAACCGACATGAGTCGGCTGCGGGCTACGCCCGGGCTGATTCGAGCTGGAAAGCAACGTACCGATTCCAACCGAAGTTTCGATCAAGGAGTTTCCCGTGGCTGCGCACTGTGACGTTTGTGGCAAGGGCCCCGGCTTCGGCCACTCGATTTCCCACTCGCACGTCCGCACCAAGCGCATGTGGATGCCCAACATCCAGCGTGTGCGCGCGATCGTCGAGGGCACGCCCAAGCGCGTGAACGTCTGCACTTCGTGCATGAAGGCTGGCAAGGTCACCCGCGCCTGACGCGTGCTCGACCTGTCGCCTCATCGATTTCCTGCACCACTCATCCCGCCTTGTTATCAAGACGGGCATGTCACATGCCTGCCCGCCACCCATGGCGCAGCGGACCGACTCCACTACCGAGTGAGTACGAATGCTCAATGGCGCCTGTGACATAAGCCTTCGCCGCAGTCACCGCTGCCGGCACGAGTTCACCTGCAGCCAGATGAGCAGCGATAGCACTTGCCAATGTGCAGCCCGTGCCGTGCGTATTCGAAACATGAATGCGCTTTTGTGCAAGCCTCAAGGTTGTCGCGCCATCGGTTAACACATCCGTGGCATCGCCATCGAGATGACCACCTTTCACCAATGCCCACCCGGCCCCCATATCCACGAGTTGCATAGCGGCGGCGGCTTGCTGCTCCTCATTCTCAACCGGCTGGCCTAGGAGCAGGGCCGCCTCTGGCAGGTTCGGGGTCACGACAGTGGCAAGGGGTAAGAGGAGGTCTCGCAAAGCCGCAAGTGCGTCGGCCTCCAACAGTGAGTCGCCATGTTTACTTGAGCACACTGGGTCCAGGATGACGGGAATGTCATCCGCGTACGGCTCAATCAGCGCAGCCACAGTGCGTGTGAGTTCTGCGGTTCCGAGCATCCCAATCTTGATTGCAGCGGCACCGATGTCGTCCATGACCGAGCGAAATTGAGCGATGACAGCTTGCACTGTTGATGGCCAGACACCCTGCACACCCAGGGAGTTTTGCGCAGTGATGGCAGTGATTACCGTCGTTGCGTGCGCTCCATTGGCCATGCAAGCCTTGATATCTGCCTGGATTCCTGCGCCACCGCCAGAATCCGAACCAGCGATTACCAGCACGACCGGCGGCACAGGTTCGGCGTCGAGAATCATGTTCTCAGCCTAGAAGTGGGACAGTGTGGTTGGTGAAGTGCTCGTATCCAGCTGCATGGTTCCAGACTTGTGAATCCAGTGTCACTTCACCTCTGCCATTGCTGACTTCTCCCACAACGTGCCAACCGACAGGCACCTGGTGGGGTGCGAACGTTGCGATGAAGGCGTGATCTTCTCCCCCTGTCAGCACCCATGTCCACGGATCCACGCGACAATCGTCTGCAGCATCTCTGACACAAGCGGCCATCGGGACGCTGGCCTTGTGAATATTGATATCCACCGCCGAAGCGACGGCAATGTGTCGCAGATCGGCGATGAGTCCATCGCTGGTGTCAATCATTGAACTCGCAGCCGCTGCTGCTGCTCGGGCG
This sequence comes from Actinomycetota bacterium, assembly GCA_009923375.1. Taxonomy (GTDB): domain Bacteria; phylum Actinomycetota; class Actinomycetes; order S36-B12; family UBA5976; genus RFTO01. The sequence goes on from RFTO01000031.1 coordinate 1,957, forward strand.
GATGCGTAATTCGGTTGCGGCAGTTGCTGCACGGAAACACACGCCTCACCTTCGACGCGCCCGCGCATCAGCAGGGCTAAGCCCGCGGCAGCGCATCCGAGCTGGCCGAGCACTGCAACAACATCTCCACTTCGAGCACCGCTGCGGATCACCGGTGCGACTCCGGCAGTGTCGCCCAGGGCGGTGCCCACCAAAACAATCGTCGGACCTGATGTGGTGTCTCCTCCGACGAACGCGGAGCCCGCTCTCTCGCACTCGGCGTTAACTCCAGAGATGAGCTCCTGCACCCAGTCTGATTCGAGATCTGCGGGAACGGTCAATGACAGAGTGAATCCCACAGGCGTGGCACCCATCGCGGCGATATCCGCAATATTGCGCGCCACAATCTTGCCGCCGATCTGAGACGGTGATGACCACTGTCGCCTGAAGTGGACTCCCTCCACCATCGCATCTGTGCACATCACCGCATCGCCACTGAGCTTCGCCACGGCAGCGTCATCCCCGATGCCCACGACCACAGAATCTGTGGTGGCCATGCGCTGACTGATCCGACGGATGAGCGCGTGCTCACCTAGATCGCCAACTCGCTCGTTGATCGCCCCCACCTCCCTCGCATCGAATATGGGCAAGCATCCTGCATCTCGGTCAGGGCTACGATCTGCCCGTGCTTACTGCAGTCCGTCCACCCCAACAGCATGCGCGCCCCACAGTACGCGCACCTCGCGTGTCAGCTGCGCTACTCATGATGGCAGCGCTAGCGGGGTGTTCGCATGCGATTTCCGTGAATGTTCCGGTACCAAGCCTTGGTGACGCAACATCCGACACGGCAGTAAAGGATCGATGCAGTGCAGTGACGGCGACTCTGCCGCAGACTCTCGGCAAGGCTTCCAAGGTGAACGCATCACCGGCATCTGCATTGACAGCAGCCTGGGCAGATGGAGACAAGGCGGTGACCCTCACCTGCGGACTGCCAGTGGCCCACACACCAACGGAATCTCTCATCACAGTCGACGGTGTCGCCTGGCGAGTGCAGAAGCACACAGACGGCACCCAATTCACTGCAGTCGATCGCGTGGTGGCAGTAACGCTTACAGTGCCCAGCGCAGCGATGCCCGCAGCGGCGTACTTAAGCGGACTTGCACTGCCGATCGCTGTTGCAGCGCCAGCTAAATAACGCTGACACCACCTAGTTGCAGCAAGTCTGGTGGGCGCCATGTCCCGTTAACTGGCGACAGTTACCGGTGCAGCCACCGGTGCAGCCACCGCTGTAGCCACCGCTGCAATCAGCGCTGCAATCAGCGCAGACCAGTGCCGCGGCGCAGCGCATCGCGGACGAGGTGATCGACCAAAGTCGGGTAGTCCATGCCAGTGGCAGCCCACATACGTGGGAACATCGAGATGGAAGTAAATCCAGGCATTGTGTTCACCTCGTTGACGTGAATGCTGCCGGCAGAATCGATGAACACATCGATCCGGGCAAGCCCCTCACACCCGAGCACCTCAAAGACGCTGCATGCCAAAGCGCGCACAGCATGGGACTGCTCAGCCGATAACTCAGCCGGCACAATCAGGTCCACGCTGTCATCGAGGTACTTCGCCTCGAAGTCATAAAACTCATGCCCGCTGCGGACGACGATCTCTGCCGGCACACTCGCCGATGTATTGCCAAACGCATCAGTGATGACACCGACTTCGATTTCGCGGGCACCCTCAACTGCGCTTTCCACTAACGCCCGCGGATCGTGAGTGAAGGCCTCGTCGATTGCCCTCATCAACTCATCGCGGTCGTGGGCTTTGCTCACGCCGATGCTTGAACCTGCTCGGGCAGGCTTGACGAATAAGGGATAACCGAGGCTCTCGCAGCCGGCAATGAGGCTGTCGGTCGATTGAGCCCACGAACGACGGTTCAGATCCACCCACGAAACGACGCCGATTCCCTCCGCTTTGAGTAATCGCTTGCATTGGGACTTGTCCATAGCGGCAGCGGAAGCGAACACCCCCGAGCCCACATAAGGAACACCGGCGAGTTCGAGCAGACCTTGGATGGTGCCGTCCTCCCCCCAGGGTCCGTGCAGCACAGGGAAGACCACATCAACATCGGACAGGGATGTCGACGTCGCAGCGACCGATTCATCCCCTGCGGTCGGGCTCACCGCCTCCGCGCTGCGCGTCACTTGCGGCAGTTGACCATCGTGAATCTGTAGGAGCTGCGGATCACTTGATTGAACACTCCATTGCCCCTGTTGATCAATACCAATAGGGACGACGTGGTAGCCGCCTTCGTGCAATGCCCTGATGATGCTGCCCGCTGACACGCACGAAATCGAGTGCTCACTGGAGCGGCCACCGAACACAACCGCCACTCGGATACTGCCAGCCGGGCGGTTAGAGACGGAGTCGAGCAGCGATGACTGTGCTGACTGTGGCTCGGGGGCGCTGGACACAGGTCGAGACTATTGGCAAACAGTGGAGTAACTGGGCACGCGCACGGCACTTTTGCCGCGTCTAGTGCACTCATCCTCTAGCATCGCGAACATGAGCGACCAAAACGACGACCGCCACGCAGTGCCAGGGATTGCCCATGGCCGGCGGCTCCACCCGGCCAGCATCGCTGCTAGCGCTGGCCGACCCACCGATCCAGGCGCCCCGATGAACACACCACTGGTCGCCACATCCACTTACATCGCTGGCGGATCGATTGGTTATGCCAGGGAGGGCAATCCAACGTGGTTAGCCCTGGAGGTGGCCCTTGGAGCGATGGAGACGGGTCACAGCGTCGTGTTCTCAAGCGGTTTGGCCGCAATAAATGCGGTGTTGGACACCGTGCCTGCTGCCGCGACGATCATCGCCCCCGATCATCCCTACTCCGGTACGGCTGCGCGATTACACGAACTTGAGCAGGACGACCGACTGCAAGTACGGCGCGTAAACATGCACGACACTGCTGGCGTCATCGAGGCGATGGATGGCGCTGTGTTGGTGTGGCTCGAATCGCCGACGAATCCATTGATGGAGATAGCAGATCTGCGCACCATCATTGACGCCGCGCGCTCAGCTCACATACCTGTGGCAGTCGACAACACTTTTGCGACCAGCCTGGGCCAGCAGCCGCTTGAGCTCGGCGCGGATTACTCAATTCAGAGCGCCACGAAGTACATCGGCGGCCACTCAGACTTGCTGCTCGGGGTGGTCACCACCCGGGACCGGGGACTGGCGGAGAAGTTGCAGCAGAGACGAACCCTGCTTGGGTCAACCCCAGGCAGTTTAGAAACTTGGCTTGCGCTGCGCGGACTGCGCACTTTGCCACTGCGCTTCGAGCGGGCGTGTAGCAACGCACTGGATCTCGCATCACGTCTGCAATCAGACCCACGCATCAGCTACGTGCTCTACCCGGGCTTGCCTTCGCATCCGCATCACCACATCGCTCAAGAGCACATGCGCGCCTTTGGCGGCGTTGTGTCGTTCGTCATCAAGGGTGACGCGCAGCAGGCGGAACTTGTTTGCGACTCCACATCCCTCATAGTGCACGCGACTTCACTTGGTGGAATCGAGAGCACGATTGAGCGTCGTGGACGTTGGGCAGCTGAGCATGCAGATGTGCCACCCGAGTTGATTCGCTTAAGCGTCGGCATCGAACACGTCGACGACATTTGGCTGGATTTAGATGCGGCGCTAACAGTTGCGCTCGGTCGCGCCTAACTTATTTTGCGTCAGTCACGAGGAACGACTCAAAACGAATTAGTGTGCACACGCTCAGCTATGCGAAAGTGGCGGCTCGGCAACAATCGCGGTGTTGTCAGCAGTTGGTGGGCTGATGCGATCAGTTCTCAGACTTCACTTCTCGGCCCATGAAGCGCTGCAGCATCGTGCTCGGCGCCAACTCGTGGTAAAGCACTTCCACCATCTGCTCAGTGATGGGCATCTCGACATTGTGCGCATGTGCCAATTCCAGTAACGCGCGAGACGTGGGCACTCCTTCACAGACTCCCTTGGCTAGGGATGTTGCCTCATCGACGCTTCGACCCTGTCCAAGGTGTACACCGAAAGTACGGTTTCGAGACAGGGGAGATCCGCATGTGGCGACAAGATCTCCCATCCCTGCCAAACCGGAGAAGGTCACAGGGTTCGCACCTAACGCGACTCCAAGCCGGGCAATTTCGGCAAGGCCGCGAGTGATGAGCGCAGCTTGTGCATTCTCGCCGAAACCAAGTCCGATGGCGATTCCAGCAGCAAGCGCAACCACGTTCTTAGCCGCACCAACAATCTCTGTTCCGAGCACATCTGTGCTGGTGTAAGGACGGAAGCGCGCAGTTGTGCAGCAACGCTGCACCAACTCGGCGACGTGCTCGTCGTATGCCGCGACAGTGGTCGCCGCCGGCTCACCATGCGCGATCTCATCTGCCAGGTTCGGCCCAGACAACACTGCGAGGCGCTCGAAGGGAACACCAGCGACCTCATGCACGACCTGGGTGATACGTAGGCCGGTGCTGAGTTCAATGCCCTTCATCAGCGAGAGGACGATTGCTGTGGCTGGAATCTGCGAACCCCATTCGCCGAGATTGGCGCGCAACGACTGAGCTGGGATGGCGAGCACTACGAGTTCAGCTGCTGCCAGCGCTTGGCGCGCATCTGCTGTCGCCATCACTGATGCAGGCAAGGTCAGCCCGGGTTGGTAGGCGTGGTTGGTGTGGGATTCATTCACCTCGTCCACGATCGACTGCGAGCGAGCCCAGATGACAACGTCATTGCCAGCATCGGCGAAAACCGATGCGAGCGTGCTACCCCAGGAACCAGCGCCCATCACTGCGATCGTCGTCATGACTGCGCAGACTCCCCGAGATCGGTGCTTGAGTCGTTATCGCTGCGCTTCGCACCAGCGGCTGCACTTCCACCTGCATCCGCACCCGTGGACCCAGCGGCGGGCGGCGTCTCGCCGCGCAATTCCCCAACCAATCCACAGATTTGAGCATGCATCTCGTTTGTAGCCACGCGCAATGCGGCGGTGTCTGCTTGTTTACCTGCGTAACCAGACAGATCCATCAGTTCACCGATGGCGAAGCTGATCACCGGACGGCGACCAAGCTTCGGCGGCATCGCCCCGGCTGATCCCCATATCGCGGCAGGGATCAATGGCGCACCTGTAGTCAGCGCTAATCGAACTGCACCGGTCTTCATCGGCATCGGCCATAAGTCCTCACGCTTGGTGGTTGTGCCCTCGGGAAAAATAATCACACACCGCCCAGCTGAAAGTGCATCAGCAGCATCCTTCAATGACTGGGCTGCCTGGCTGCTGCGCCGATCCACGGGGATCTGTCCGATCGACCGAAGTACAGCGCCCAGCGGCCACTTGGCGAAGAGTTCCGCCTTGGCCATAAAACGCGGGTACCAACCTCGTTCGTACACAAAGGCGGCGACGATTGGTGGGTCCGCGATGGAGAGATGATTCATTGCCAGAATGAAGCCGCCATTGGTGGGGAGCTGGGCATCCTTTGGGTGGCGGCGGCGGCCGAGCACATTCGCCATCACCATGACGATATTCGCCACGATCCGCATCGTCACGGTTTGCGGTTCACGCAAGCTGACTCGTCCCATCACTCCTCCTTCATCGCTCACGATAGTGCCCTGATACGGCTTCGGGCTCAGACGATGACAACCGTCTGAGCCCGAAGCAGAGTGCTTGAGTGAAACTACTTCTTCTTTGCAGCCTTCTTGGCAACCGGCTTCTTGGCAACAGGCTTAGCAGCAACCTTCTTGGCAACAGGCTTCTTCGCTACCGGCTTCTTGGCAACTGGCTTAGCAGCGGCCTTCTTAGCAGCAGGCTTGGCAGCGGCCTTCTTAGCAACTGGCTTAGCAGCGGCCTTCTTAGCAGCAACCTTCTTCTTACCGGACACGATGTCCTTGAAGTTAGCAGCGGCGCTGAACTTGGGGTAGTCCGTCGCCTTGATCTTCACAGGCGCGCCGGTCTGCGGGTTACGGCCAGTGCGAGCGTTGCGGTGACCCTTCGAGAAGTTACCGAAGCCTGCGATGGCGACCTTGTCACCCTTTGCGGTGGCGGTGATAACGGTGTCGATGATTGCCTCAACGGCTTCAGCGGCGGCCGACTTGCTGGTGTCGAGACGCGCAGCAACGGCCTCGATCAACTCTGCCTTGTTCACGGTATTCCCCTTATCGGAAGTGGTGATGAGATTGGGTGCGGCGCTCGGACATCACTTGTGGTTTCACACTCGCAGAGTGTTCCATCAGCCGTGAGAGCCAAATGCCGTTTCATGTATAAATCTATTGCGCCGTAAGGGTTTTGCTCGAAAGCGGGGTCGGTGTGTCGGCGCGAGTTAGACGAGTCGTCGACCGACTGATAACAGTGTTCAGTGCCGCATCCGCCCTATGTGGGCCTGTCAGGGTGCGGTGGGTACGGTCCTGATGCTCATCGGTACACTTCACGTCATCGCAAGCTCCGGACCGATTGCGTGGACACGCATGATGTCGGTGAGCAGCGGTGGGGTATGGGGTAATTGGCAGCCCAACTGATTCTGGTTCAGTTAGTCTAGGTTCGAGTCCTGGTACCCCAGCGGTTGAACGTGCATGCGCTGGCGGGTCATTGGAATTAGCTCGTACGCACTATCGTTCGCCTTCACAACAGATGGACATTTTTCGCTGTTGTAACTCACGGCCCCGTTGTGTAGCGGCCTAGCACGCCGCCCTCTCAAGGCGGTAGCGCGGGTTCGAATCCCGTCGGGGCTACTCGTGAGAAACGTGAGGCCGCCTGCGTCATGCAGGCGGCCTCACGTGTTTTCATAACACTGATCTTTCTGGGCCGGTTCAGGCTTTCCTACAACTCACCTGCATACGCCCCATCAGGCTTTCCTGCGACTCACCTGCATGCGCCGCATCGCCTAGGGCAGCTAAAGCGCGTCATGTCGCTGTGTCTCTCAACCCCGCGCGGCGGCGATGCGCTCAAGTGATGCATCGCGACCGAGGAGCTCCAATGCCTCAAACAGCGGTGGCGACACTCGTCGGCCGGTGACAGCAACGCGCACAGCGGTAAACGCCACCTTCGGCTTCAATCCAAGATCTGTAATCAACGCTTGCCTTAGCGCGGCTTCGATTGCCTCCGCATTCCAGTCGCTCAAGGCGTTCAGGGATGCGTGCGCTCCCCCCAGCACCGACTGGGCCACATCACCTTCAACGTGCACGCGGTCATCAGCCTGCACCTCGAAGCGGTCGCCGATGAAGAGGAAGGTGAGCATGTCGGCGCCTTGGGTGAGAACTTCCATACGCTCGGCGATTAACGGCACTGCGGACTCCAGCAATGCTGCTTGCGCATCGCTCACAACCTCGGGCAGCACACCTGCAGCTTGCATAAACGGAACCAAGCGACGAGAGAGTTGCGCGACGGAAAGTGTGCGGATCCAATCGCCGTTGACAGATGTGCACTTGGCAAGATCGAAGCGCGCGGGGTTCTGGTTCACTCGCGTCACATCGAAGACCTGCGCCATCTCCTCTTTGGTGAAGAACTCACGGTCCTCACCAAATGACCATCCCAAAAGTGCGAGATAATTCGTCAGACCCTCGGGCAGGTAACCCTTGTCGCGGTACATCTGCAGCGATGACTCAGGATCCCGCTTGCTCAGCTTGCGGTTTCCTTCTCCCATCACATAAGGCAGGTGGCCGAAGCGAGGCATGACACCATCACCAACGCCGATGTCCGCAAGGGCGTCGTAAAGTGCAATCTGGCGAGGTGTGCTCGAGAGCAGATCCTCGCCGCGCATCACGTGAGTGACGCGCATCAACGCATCATCCACGGGGTTAACTAACGTGTAGAGCGGATCACCGTTGGCTCGAACGAGGACGTAATCAGGCACGTGCTCGGCGGCGAAGGTGATGGGCCCGCGGACGAGGTCGTCCCACACAAAATCATGACCTGGCATCCGGAATCGAAGTGCTGCTTGGCGTCCGGAGGCGACGGCGTCGTCCACTTGTTCGGCGGTCAGCGAGCGGCAGTGGCCATCGTAGCCAGGAGTCTTACCTGCTGCGCG
>RFTO01000301.1 GCA_009923375.1 Actinomycetota bacterium
TAATCCGCATATTCTCCAAAGCCGCCGCAGGCCCTGCCGTGCAACCGCCAAAGGTCGAGATGTCGCGGAAATAGCTGAGCGGATCGGTGGCATCGTCTTTGAACATGCCAAAGACTTCTTCGGTCGTCACTGTGCACGAAATCGCCGCATAGCCCGAAGCGACACCCTTGGCCATCGTCACATTTCGGCAGTTCGGGCAGTCCTCACGACCTGGGAAGGAACTGTAAGCCATGGCGCAGATTTGATCAGGGGCGTCGTCAGCACACTGAGGGCCACCATCCATGCAGGCCACGATGGGGTTGCCAGCGTCATCAAGTTGTGGATTGCCAGCGTCATCAAGTTGGGTTGCGCAGCCGCCCACCCAGCCGCCGAAGCCACCGTCGGTCGGAAGCGGGCATTCGCCATCCTGGCTGACATTGCCATCTGCATCGGTCTTGACGACGCAGCCAGTGCCGTTTGACCATTCCGATGACCCATCGGCATATGTGATGGAGTATGAGCCATCATCACACTTCTGAGAGGTAGTGCCGGCACCATCATCGGAGACTGAACACGACACCGGGGCAACCGCGGAGCCTTCTCCCGCAGATCCATTGTCTGCAAACGCGGCTGCTGAGCCCAGTAGCGCTGAAGCGCCAGCGAGCAAGATGCCGGCCGCAAACGCGGTGATGCGTGATGTCTTCATGGGAACCTCCGAAGTGTCGAGTGCCTCAGTGTGGCAGATACCTCATTGCATATCTACCCGCTTATGTCATCCGCGATGGGTTCCTTTCGCGGCTCCTCACTGAATTTGCGCCAGAGCACCGCACCTCCGATGAGAAGGGCAACACAGGAGAACTGGGCGCCCGTCAGCCCCCATACGCGCTGGTCGTACGCCCGGACGAAGTCGGTGGCACCGCGCAACACGGCGTAGCAGAGCATGAACAACACCATGACCTCGCCGCTGAAGCGGGGGCGGCGGCTGCGCCACCACAAGAAGGCAATGAGGGGCAGCAACCAGAGGAATTCGTAGAGCGCAGCGTTGTGATAGGTGTGTCCGGGGATGAGCGACCCCTCCCGGGATGCCCCGCCTTGATAGGTCCAGCCCAAGAAGAAGTGGGTCTCCCCACCAAGATGCTCGCCCACACTGATGCAACCGACACGCCCAATCAACTGCCCAACAGCCAAACCCAGTGCCGCGCTATCCAAGAGTGCCCTGCGATCGGTCACCGCGGTCATGCCACGGGTCACCCACGGGGTTATCGCGAGAGCAGCAATGAATCCGCCGGAGAACTGCATCCCGCCTTTCCACACTGCAATCACATCAATTGGGCTGTGAATT
>RFTO01000302.1 GCA_009923375.1 Actinomycetota bacterium
CCATCCGTGCCCGCACAGCCTGTCAGCTCTGTGCCATCGCTGCCAGCGGATGGCGCACCACCAAAGCCCACGGCCAGTCGTGCCGCGAATGCTCACCTGTGGCGAGTGGTCGGCGTATACGATGGCGACACAATCACTTGTATCGACGACACCAACACGCAGCAAAAAATCCGCATGGCCGAGATAGACGCTCCTGAACTGGGACAGGATTTCGGCACAGTATCGCGGGAAGCCATGGCCGCGATGGTGTTTGGCAAAACCGTGGACGTAACTGATAGCGGTAAAGATCGCTACGGGCGTTGGATCGGTCACATCTCAGTCAATGGTCTCAACGTGAATCGAGAGATGATCGCCACGGGCAACGCTTGGCATTATGCAGCGTATTCCAGCGATCCATCGCTCGCTGCAGTGCAGTCGCAGGCGCAGACACAAAAACTCGGCCTCTGGGCCCAACCAAACCCAACGCCTCCGTGGAACTACCGTAAAAACGGCACCAATCCAGCCCTAAGCAATTGAGAGACCTGCGGGGGCGAAGCCTTTTTGTTTGTTGAGCAAACTCCAGAAAAGTCAGAACGAACCGAACACGGTGCCGAGAAACACAACGACTGCGGTGGCCACCAGCGGACAGATCACCGTCACCACGCCGACATCACGATAACTCTGCCGGTGAGTGACGCCGCAAATGAGCAGCAGCGTGATCACAGCACCGTTGTGAGGCAGGCTGTCCAGACAACCGCAGGACATCGAAGCAACTCGGTGCAGCAATTGAGGGTCGATTCCCATCGCAGTGGCTCGATCGTAATATGTTTCCCCTAGGGTTTTGAGCGCGATACTCAGGCCACCCGAAGCCGAACCCGTAATAGCCGCGAGCGCATTCACTGCGATCGCTTCCGACACAAGCGGGTTTGCTGGGGCGATCCCGGTCACAAAGTTCTGGACGACTGCAAACCCTGCCAATGATTGAATCGTATTGCCATAACCATACTCACACGCCGTATTCAACATTGGCAGAAGCGATGATTTCGCTCCAATCGAAAGCGACACTCTGAGCTTCTCAACGGATCGATAATGCAGCACTCCTGTGATCAGCAATGTCACGAATAGCGACAGAATTGTGGACCATTGCCCAACCACCTTGCTGAGTTCGGTTTTCCCAAACCGCTCTTCCGACAGGTAACTCACATCCCACCCTGGGATGATCAACTGCGAGAACAGAAAGCTCAGCCCAATCACGCACACAATGGGCGCGAACGCCTTCCAGGCTGATGGCAACGATCGGCTTGTGTCCGCGACTGAAGTGGCAGGGGAAATTTCATCCGA
>RFTO01000303.1 GCA_009923375.1 Actinomycetota bacterium
AGTGGGTCAGATCCGTGACGCAGTCGTCTTCTTCGTTAATGCGACCATCGTGAATCCGTCGTTTGATAGCCAGACCAAGGAGACCCTGACCACTCCCGCTGCCAAGTTCGGCAGCGTCTTCAAGCACGAGAAGCTTTCGGATGGGCTGATGAAGATTGGTCTTCTGGAGGAGGCGCAGTCGGCCCTCGAGGCCAAGAGTGCCAAGGATGCTAAGCGCACTGACGGGTCGAAGAAGAAGACCCTGCGTGGTCTGCCCAAGCTCGTCGATGCACTGTGGGCCGGTACGGCCAAGAGTCCCGATTGCACGCTCATTCTGACCGAGGGAGATTCAGCTGCCACGTCGGCGATTTGCGGCCTCAGCGTGGTGGGTCGTGAGCGGTTCGGTGTGTTTCCTCTTCGTGGTAAGCTGCTGAACGTAAAGGACATCTCCCAGGAGAAGTTCAACAAGAATGAGGAGCTCACGGCAATCAAGGCCATCCTTGGTCTTCGCCAGGGCTCGAAATACAAGGATAAGAAGGATCTGCGCTACGGGCGTGTGATGATCATGGCGGATCAGGACCACGATGGGTCGCACATCAAGGGTCTGCTGATGAACCTGTTTCACACGGAGTGGCCCGAGCTCCTGCAGCTCGGCTTCCTGTGTTCCCTGGCAACTCCCTTGCTGAAGGCGTCTCGTCGCTCGGAGTCTATCTCCTTCTACAGCAACGGCGAGTTCGACGCATGGAAGGAGCGTCTTGGTTCAACTGCCGGTTGGACCATCAAGTATTACAAGGGGTTGGGTACGAGCACGAAGGAGGAGGCTCGTGAGTGGTTTGAGCGCCTGGCCGAGATTTACTATGACTGGGACGGTGTGAGCGATGAGTCCATCTCCCTTGCCTTTCACAAGAAGCGGTCGGATGACCGCAAGGTCTGGCTCAGCGGCTACAACCCCAAGCGGATCCTCGATATCGGTGCAGGAGGGCGGGTGACCTACACTCGCTTCATTAACGATGAGCTGATCCACTTCAGCAATGCCGACAATCTGCGATCCCTGCCGAATGTCATTGACGGATTGAAACCGTCGCAGCGAAAGATTCTCTTTGGCTGCTTCAAGCGTGGTCTACGCTCTGAGGTGAAGGTGGCCCAGCTGGCCGGCTATGTTTCGGAGCACGCCGCCTATCACCACGGCGAGGCATCCCTGTGTGCAACGATTGTGGGCATGGCACAGAACTTTGTGGGTAGCAACAATCTGAATCTCCTTGTGCCACAGGGTCAGTTTGGGTCTCGACTCATGGGTGGCGAGGACAGTGCCTCGGCGAGGTATATCTTCACCTTCCTCG
>RFTO01000304.1 GCA_009923375.1 Actinomycetota bacterium
TCACACTGTGGTGTCCGTCGCCGCCAGTACCGACGACATCCAGCCGATCACCGCTGCACTCAACTGCGGTGGTCTGCTCGAGTAAGAAATCCAGCATGCCGGCGAGCTCATCGACACTCTCATGCTTGGTTCGCAATCCAGTGAGCACTGCGCCCATCAAGTCAGCCGGCGCTTCGCCAGTGAACACAGATTGGACGAACCATGCAGCTTCAGCGCGCGTTAGGTTGTGTCCCGCGGTCAGCTGGCTCAGGAGTCGCTGCCACATGTGCGCATCGTTTGGCGCTGGAGTCTCAGGCACAAAATCTGCAGCAGAATCAGGCACAGCGACTCAACTAATTATTAATTGATGGTGGAGATCGCAGAAGTTGAGCGTTGGACCAACAGGCCTTCAACTGCGCTGGCAACTGCCCGCGGATCGATCGGGTGGGTCAGCACTGCATCTGCGCGCGACCACGCAGCAAGCCAGCCATCCTGGACGCGGCCGACAATCACTGCGGTCACTGGCGCGCGGAAAATCTCGTCTTTTATCTGTCGGGCAATCCCGAGCCCGCCAGCGGGCGTCGCTTCTCCATCCAGCAGTGCGACGTCGATACGACGACCGTTGACACCCTTATCCAGTGCCTTCATCAACGCTGGAGCCGTAGCGAACTCAACGACAGTGAGCTCGGGGCCGTCAAGTGAGACACGGGTTCCCAGAGCCAGGCAAATCTCGCGTCGAACGGCGGCATCGTCGCTGTACACCGCTATGACTGCGGTGGCGGCGGGTGCCGCGGAAGCTGCTTCGGACTCATGTGCTGTCATGTCGCTAACCCTATCGGCAGCCGCGGAATGACTAGCACTTACGACACCTGCAACGAACGTGCGGGTGGACGCGCCAAGAACGCGGACAGGTGGCAGGATACGGCTCATGGCTTCCGCCCCCGCGGCTTCGACTGCACCCGCCGGTTATACCCCTTCCGCGGACCGACCGAACCTTGTTTCGGTTGGCGTCATCGTGTGGCTGTCGAGTGAGCTCATGTTCTTCGCGGCTCTCTTCGCGATGTATTTCTCAATCCGCTCACTGCACCCGGCGATGTGGGCCGCCGAAACCCCGCACCTGAACCTTCCGTTCGCATCGGTGAACACTCTCATCCTGGTGCTATCCAGCGTCACCTGTCAGATGGGCGTGTTCGCTGCGGAGAAGGGCAACGTCAAGGGGCTGCGCAAGTGGTTCATGCTCACGTTCGTCATGGGTGCCTATTTCGTCTCCGGCCAGATTGCTGAATACACGATGCTCATCGACGAAGGCATCACCATGCAGTCCAACGGTTATGGGTCAG
>RFTO01000305.1 GCA_009923375.1 Actinomycetota bacterium
TGTCGGCACCACTGTTGTGATCGGGATGCTGTCGCAGGTCATCGAAGAGACTCCTGGTGAGGCGTCCGTCCTGGGTTACATCGAGTCGCTGCGGCCGACAATCGAGATCGAAGGCGTTGAGGTAAGCGCTCGCTCGTTGCTGGAACGTTTTGGCTTCCGCGGTAATCGACTCACCACTTTCGTTCGCGACCTCAGCGGAGGGGAGCGCCGCCGACTCGCGCTGCTGACCGTGTTGCTTGGCTCGCCGAATGTGCTCCTGCTTGATGAGCCGACCAATGACCTGGACACCGACACAGCTGCGGAATTTGAGAGTCTGCTCGACACCTGGCCGGGCACTGTGGTGAGCGTCTCCCACGATCGCTACTTCCTGGAGCGGACATGTGACCAGATGTATGCGTTGCTGCCAACTCCCAGCGGGGCTGCTGCACTGCGACACCTACCCGGTGGAATCGAGCAGTATCTCGCCTTGCGAGCGCCGGTTCAGGCTCCGCCACCGGCCAAGGCAGCTGCTGCGGCTCCAACTGCGGGCCTGCAAGGATCGGCACTGCACACGGCTCGAAAGAACATCCAGCGCATTGAGCGTCGCCTGGAGAAGATCGAGCAGTTACAAGAGGATGTGGCGGCGCAGCTGACGCAGAATGCCACGGATTATGAGCACTTGCAGGCAGTCGCACAGCAGGCACAGGAACTTGCCGATGAGCGCGAGCAACTTGAAGCCGAATGGTTGGAAATCTCCGCCGATATCGAGGGCTGAGCTCAGTCCGGCAGGTCTCCCTCTAGCGGGAGCAGTAGCTCGCGAAGCAGGTGAGCAAGCTGGTGTTGTTGCGGCGGCGAGATGTGCGACAACAGATGGCGCTCAGCCTGCAGCAGCGACGTGAGTGCCTCATCGACCCGGCGTTGACCCACATCTGTGAGTTGAACGATTACTCCACGGCCGTCATTTGGGTCCTTCAGGCGTGTGACTAAGCCGCGCACCGCGAGCCTGTCAATGCGGTGAGTCATGGTGCCGCTGGTGACCATGGTGCTTGCCCCGAGAGTGCCGGCTGACAGTTGGTACGGCGCGCCAGCCCGGCGAAGAGCCGTCAACACATCGAATTCGCCCATGTCAAGGTCGTTCTCGGTGAATGAGGAGCGCCGCGCCAGATCGAGTAGTCGTGCTAGCCGAGTTACCCGGGACAGCACTGTCATCGGCGAGGTGTCGAGGTCGGGCCGCTCCCGCCGCCAGGCGGCCAAGAGCGCATCCACCTCGTCGGTGGCAGGTGGATTCACCCGCTGCCCTGACTGGTCGATGCCCATGGCCGCAATCGTAAACAGTGGCT
>RFTO01000306.1 GCA_009923375.1 Actinomycetota bacterium
CTCCGAGCAGGAACACGGGTTTTGGAAACTGAGCAAGCCACTTTGTGAGGTGCCTTAGTTGCCGGAGATTGACAAACGGTACGAATGAAAGATGAGTGGTCACAGCGGTGAATGGACCATTCGCTCCTTCAATGACCGCGGCGAGTCCCCACCGCGGTTCATCTGAGACCGCAATGAAGCGTGGTCCCTTGGGAGATGGCACGACCAACGGCATCTTCACTCGCGAGTCAGGCAAGGCAAGGCTGTGCCATTGAAGAACGGGGAGTTTGCTCACGAGTCCGATGCCATAGCGCGGACCTTGGCCATCATCAGTGTGACCATCCGCCGTGGTCCAAGATTCACCTGGCACTCCGCGCAGCGTTGCGCAGAACTGAAACTGCGCATCTAGGGCCTGTGCAATCACTTCGGTATGGCACACATGGCCGCTGCGGGGCGAGCCACAGTCAACTTCCTGGACCGCCAGCACATCTGCATTCATACTCTGTGCGCTACTGCTCAATTGGCCTTCAGAGCCATCACCAAGGATGGAAATTCCGTGGAGCAGATTCCAGGTGGCAAGTGTCAGCGTCGCGGGAGTGGTCACAGAGAAGCCGCGGCCATCACAGGGCAGCAAGTTCGGCGAGGCGAGCTTGCACCTGAATAGCTGATGGATTTGTCAGAGCAGAGCCATCGGCAAACCGCAGGGTTGGCACTGTGCGATTGCCGCCATTCATGTCTTGAACCCAGTCGGCAGCTTCGTCGTAGTCTTCAATGTCAACCACGGTGTAGGAGACACCAACACGGTCAAGTTGAGTCTTCAGGCGATTGCAGTATCCGCACCATGTCGTGGAATACATGATGACCTGACCCGCTGGGGGATTCGTGTTCTCAGTGATGTTCACGCCCTCATCATTGCAAGTCCCGTGAGCATCCGCGCTCTGGGTCATCCTGAGATGCCAGATGGGCGACCGTGAGCTGTGTCGGGTGTGAGTGCTTGGATCGGTCTGTGACACCCGATGAGATCCTGCAGAGCCTCGATGAGGCCCAACGGCGCGCAGCCATGGAGTTTGGTGCGCCGGTTCTCATTCGGGCTGGTGCAGGGTCGGGCAAAACCCGTACGGTCACATCGCGCATCGCCTATGGCATCGCTACGGGCGAGCTCGATGCCCGACATTGCCTTGCTGTCACTTTCACCACGCGGGCTGCTGGGGAATTGCGTAGTCGCCTTGGTGCCATGGGAGTGCCGCCAGTTGCGGCACGAACCTTCCACTCCGCGGCCTTGCGCCAACTCCGATTTTTCTGGCCTCAGGT
>RFTO01000307.1 GCA_009923375.1 Actinomycetota bacterium
TCGACCTGACCGCGTCGGTGGCGGTGAACGCCGACCAGTGCCCCAGCGGCAGCTACTGCATGGTGGAGATCGCCTACACCGCCGCCGTCACGGGTGACTGCAACGCCAACAGTCTGCTGGATGTGTGCGAGATCGCCGAGCACCCCGAACCGGACGTGAATGGTGACGGCGTGCCAGACGCATGCCAGGGCAGTTCGCTGGTGTTCGTGTGTCAGGGCGATCTGGACGGCAACCACTCGGTGGATGCCGGTGATCTATCGCTGCTGCTGGTGAATTTCGGTCGCGCCATGCCGGGCGATCCGTCCGATCTGGACGGTGACGGCATCATCGGCAACCCCGACATCGGCCTGTTGCTGCTGAACTTCGGCCAGTGCCAGTGAGGCGGTGACGGCGCGCTGGGCGCTCGCTCACTTCTTCGGCTTGTCGTCGTACTCCGGCACCGCGCTCTCCCAGTCCTTCTGCCACAGGCGGAAGCCGCCCTCGAAGGCATTGGCGTTGTCGCCCGCGCGGCAGTGGTCGGGCAATGTGCCAAGGTGAGCCAGATTTCCACCCCCGATGACGATCTCATCGGGCAGCAGTGCGGCGAAGAGTTCATCGCAGACGGCGGCCACGTGCTTGCACCAGCGATTGTTACCGAGCCTTTCCAATCCGCGATTGCCAACGTAGTCCTCGAAGGTCTTGCCCTTGCGATAGGGCAGGTGGGCCAATTCCATGGGCATGATTTTGTGATCCACGATCAGGCAGGACCCCAGGCCCGTGCCGAACCCCAGAAAGAGCATGCGGCCGCCGTTGTAGCTGCCCACCGCTTGCATCGCCGCGTCGTTGATCAGTTTGGTGGGGAGTCCAAAATCGGCGTCGTAGTCGAAATCAACCCAGCCTGGCCCGAGGTTCACCGGATTATTCACCGGCCGGTTGTTGCGAATCGGGGCAGGCAGACCGATCGAAATGGAATCAAATGTCCAGCCCGCCGTGAGCGTCCTCACGCCCTGGATCATCTGGGAGGGAGTGAGCGTGGGGCCGCTTTGAAACCGACGTTTTTCCGGGTCGCTCGGAATGCGAATCTTGACGTGCGAGCCACCGATATCAATTGCAAGCGTGGTGTGCATGGCTGAAGCGCCTTTGTCATGGACTGGTTCACGGCCGGGCCGCAAGCGGCGGGATCGTCGTCATGCATGGATCTGCCCGCACGAATACAACCTGCGGGTATGGTAGGGCTTGACCGGCCACGTGTACACCAAGGGCTCAAAAAAGAACTCATGAGCCTGATGGCTCAGACGAGCCTCACTCCTT
>RFTO01000308.1 GCA_009923375.1 Actinomycetota bacterium
AATGGCGTTCGCGATGAGACGCGGCAGATGCACGGCCGACTGCACCGTCTTATCTACACGTCCATTCCAGACATTGTTCACCAGGATATCACGGTCCGTGAAGATGGCCGATATGTGCGCCTGCGAAGCCGCCGCGGCAGCATCTGCCACTGTGAATCGCTCACGGATCTCGGAGTCCGACAGCTTCGCAATACCGATGGGCTGGTTCTCAATCTTGGTCGCGCTGGTGCCGTCGTCTCCGTACGCGAACTGCACAATCAGGCCACCGGCGTCCCGCACGCTGCCATCGTGATAGGTCATGAGATCCTCCATCGTCTTCACGAGCTGTCGCTGCATATATCCTGAATCCGCCGTCTTAACAGCTGTATCAATCAGGCCCTCACGGCCCGTCATGGCGTGAAAGAAGAACTCCGCCGGATTCAGCCCCTTCACGAACGAGGACTCTATGAAACCGCGGGCATCGGCGCCGTCATCGTAGCGCTTGAAATGCGGCAGCGTGCGGTCCTGGAAGCCGTAGGCAATGCGCTTGCCCTCAATGGACTGCTGGCCAAGGAGCGCGATCATCTGGGCGATGTTAAGATCAGCACCCTTGGAGCCGCACTTCACCATGTTCACCATGCGGTTGTTGGAGGCCAGAGAGCGCAGACCCGTCTTACCGGCGGCGCCGATGGACTTGTCCAGTGTCTGGAACACCTTGCTCTCAAACTCCTCCTGATTCGTGCGTCCCGATGTATTGTCAAACACACCCATGTGCACCTGGAGCTGGATGCTCTCAATCTTCTTCTTGAGCTCGCTGAGATCGCCGGCGATCGTCTCCAGCGTCTCTCCATCGGCAATCAGATCCGACAGACCTACGGAGAAACCGGAGTTCTGCAGATAGGCCGCCACGACGGCCTGCAGCGAATCCAGGAAATCAATCGTCATCTCGGGGCTGAAGTCGTTATAGAGAATGTGAATGAGGGCCTTGTCAAAGATGTCGCCATCCAGGACGCCCTGCTGTACCGTACCGTTCTGAATAATAACATAGTTCGGATCCGACTTACCTTTCTCCTCGTCCCAGACCTTGTTGCCCATCGCCAGATAGACCGCGGGCAGCAGTGCGCTCACCACCTGCTGTCCCGACCAGAGCGGCAGCGGATCGGTCTTGGCCGGCGGGGGGATACGACCGTCCCAGCGCTTGGAATGCACTAAAAGATTCATATATTCGCGGCGGGTGAAGAACTCCGTGGGGCGCGTCAGACGATTGACACCCACCAGCGTATCCTGCACCACTGACACGAGTGGTTTGCT
>RFTO01000309.1 GCA_009923375.1 Actinomycetota bacterium
CATCCCATGGGCGGCCAAGGATGCGTTCAAGCTCCTGTCGCATCTGCTCTGGCGGCAACGACATCGCTGCGTGCACTCGCTCCTGCCCCAGCATCGTCTCCCCTAACGAATCCATCGCTCCACTCCATAAGCCCAGCTGCGGCACCAGTGCGTAGCGCATCCCCATCTGATCAGAAGTCGGCTCGGAGGTGATCTCCGCATACAAGCCGGGAAACATGCGCAAGGTGGATGCGAGCGTGGAGCCTCGCCCAGCAGGTCCGCGCCATCGCACTTCTGCCCGCACAGACTGAGGCACTAGGGATTGCTCCTGCCATTGCCAGAGAGAAACCCCGCCTAACACAGCAGCAACTGCCGACTCAACGTGCGGCACGAGGGCGTGACGGCAGGCATAGATGAACAGCCATCCGGTGGTTGTGTCGCCGCCGTCGGCATGCAGTAATGGCATATTTCACCTCCCTGATGTGACAGATGCCTTCCCCAGCCGCTGTCGTCATCGAAGGTGGAGCCTTGAGATCCAAGGCGCTCAAGGCAAGTGTGGCGCCGAATCACACGGTGGTCAATCCCCGATTTTCGGTCGCGATTGACGGTGAATCGCCAAAGGTCAGCCTTGCCATCTGCGCCGTCTGGGTACGGGGCTTTGCTGTGCTTGCGCTTGCCTATTCTGAGTCAATCATGCGCCGCTTCCCCGCCATCGTGGCCGTCACAGCCGCTGCCACGGCCTGTGCGCTGCTCGCCGCTATGCCGTCAGTGGCAGCGCCAGTGGACCCCGACACGAGCAAGGTTGTCGTCGCACCAAAGTTCTCCTCCAGCCCGGTGATTCCCTCAGCCAATGAAGCCATGCTTCGCCCCTACAGCGGGCTGGGCACCTGGGCGGATGTCTACGACTGGAGTCGGCAATACGGCGGTGCCAAACTCGGCATCAGCGACATCGACGCGATGGCCAAAGCCGGTGTGCAGACCCTCTTCATCCAGACCACGAAATACGGCAGCACCGGGAATGTGTTGGAGCCGGCGCGACTGAAGGCCTTGATTCGCCGAGCGCACAACCGCGGAATGAGCGTCGTTGCTTGGTATTTACCGTCGTTCGTCAACGAGAAGCGCGATTTCTTCAAGATGAATGCGATGTTGACATTGGGGATCGACGGCATCACGGTGGACATCGAATCGACCGCGAACAAGAACGTGCCTAGTCGCAACGCCGCACTCATCCGCCTCCTGAAGCGACTCGATGTCGCCATCCGTCGTTCAGGGCAGCCGATTGCGGTCGGTGCGGCGACCTACACCCCGCAC
>RFTO01000310.1 GCA_009923375.1 Actinomycetota bacterium
GGTCCGGTGGTGCTCGGCTCACATCACATCAGCCTTTTCGCCGGCTCACATGCGAGCTGGCCACCGCTTGCTTCATTTGCCGTGCTGCCGGTCTCCCTTCCTGCATATGCACCGGCCCTGATGCTGGTGCCAATCGCTGCCGCCGCCTTCGCAGCTTTCAACTGCGTCGCTGATGATGACGAGCTGTCGTGGTGGCAGATGATCAAATGTGCGATGACCACTGCTTTCTGCGCTGGCCTCGCGGCGCTGGGGATCGCGTACGCAACCAGTGGTGCGATCACTGGCACCGCTGGCGGACATTGGAACCACCTCGGCCCGCGTTTGATTGGGGCCGGTTACCTCGCCGGTGAGGTGTTTATCGGTGTGCTCATCGCATTGTGGCTCGCACTGCGCGAGCCGATGCCTAAAGCCAAAGTGACTAGCACCCACAGGGACGACGATGAGTGACGCCGCCGCGCCAGCCATCGTGGTGCTCGCTTCAGGTTCGGGGACTCTGGCGCAGGCAATTTTTGATGCATCCGCTGCGGACGGGGATTTCACAGTTGCAGCGCTCATCACCGATAAGCCGCAGGCCACTGTTGTGCAGCGAGCACAAGCAGCTGGCATCTCGGTGATAACTGTGCCGGTGGGGGATTACCCCGACCGCGCCGATTGGGATGCGGCGCTCGCGCAGGTACTTGATGAGGTTTCACCAGCGTTAGTTGTTTCGGCTGGCTTCATGCGGATTCTCGGAGCTGAAGTCTTGGCGAGATATGCAGGCTGCATCATCAACTCGCACCCATCGCTGCTGCCCCTTTTCCCCGGCGCCCACGCAGTCCGCGACGCGCTTGCAGCCGGTGTCACCGAGACGGGAACGACAGTCCACCTGGTGGATGCGGGTATGGACACCGGCGAGGTGCTCGCACAAGTAACTGAGCCAATCGTGCCAGGCGACACCGAGGAATCACTCCATGAGCGCATCAAGGCACATGAGCGCCACCTCATCGTTGCGGTGCTGCGCCAGCGATTAGGTTTATCCCGCAAAACCCAGCATTAAGTGACATCGGCTGCACCCATACCCGCCTTTCAACTCATCTGGAGAAACGATGACACAGCGTGTCGCCATCCGCCGGGCACTTGTCAGCGTCTCGGACAAAACCAATCTCATCGAGTTGGCGACGCTGCTCAATCAGCACGGCGTGCAAATCGTCTCCACTGGCAGCACTGCAGCGTCGATTGCCGCAGCCGGTATCCCGGTGGTGTCGGTGAGTGATGTCACGGGCTTCCCGGAGATCCTCGATGGCCGCGTGA
>RFTO01000032.1 GCA_009923375.1 Actinomycetota bacterium
CACCAACTCCGCGTACCGACTCCACTGTCCGACGCAGTCCTTCGACATCCACATCCACAACACGCTCACCTACGAGGTCAGGTAACGACACCTGCACCCTGTTCGCCAAGCTGCGATCTCTCCACACCCCAGCGGAGGTGCCCTCACTTGTCACAGATGTCGTCACCGACACTGTTGTTCGCTTCACCACCAGCCACGGGGATTGCCACAACAACCAGTAACCGCCGCCGATAAGCACGGTCAAAAGTGCTCCGAGCCAGATGCGCTTAGCCATCAGGTCGCCGCCCCGTGACCGCGTGCGGGAACACGCGTGTGTTGTGCATCGCCTGATAGCGCGGATGCAAGCGCATGTGCAACGTTGCGCACGTCTTCCCCGCCTAAGGTCAAGATGATGTCGCCACTGCGACTCATGGCTGCTAGAAGCGCGACTGCTGCCTCTTTAGAGGGGACGTACTGCTGCGACGTGTGCATGAGCGTTGCGATTGCCATCGGTCCTGCCCCAGTGATCGGGGTCTCACCAGGCCCGTAAACATCCAGGAGCACGACCTCATCAGCCAGATCGAGTGCAACCGCGTATTCCGTGGTGTTAGCAGCCGTCCGATACCACCGATATGGCTGGCAGACAGCAATCACCCGAGCCGGGTCGCCAGCCTCACGTCGTGAGTGCGCGATGCGTTGTGCCGCATCGATAGTCGCCGCCACCGCAGTGGGGTGGTGTGCGTAATCGTCGATGACTTCCACGCCCTCAACAGTCGCAATGGTCTCAAAACGTCGACGAGTGCTCTGGAATCCGCGCAGTGCCTCAGCTGTCTTCGACGGATCCCAGCCAAGAACATGCCCGGTGGTCATCACAGCGAGGGCGTTGCGCAGATTATGAAGTCCGGGCACCTGAAGTTCCACTTGCTCGTGGGTGATCGCTCCATCAATGCGTACACGGGGACCCCTGCTGCCGAAGCCGAGTTCCACCATTCGCACATCGGCATCCGCCGAGCTTCCGTAAGTCACAACGCGGCGCCCCGCCAACTGAGCCGCTGCACCAACTTTGCGTGCACCTTCGTCATCAGCGCAGACCACGATGTATCCATCATCGGGAACGGTGGCTGCGAACTGCGCGAATGCGGCGTCGAGTTCATCCTCCGTGTGCCAGAAATCAAGGTGATCGGCCTCAACATTGGTCACGATCAAAACACGCGGGTGCAACCGAAACCCACTGGCATCGCTCTCATCACCTTCGACCACCATCAGCGGCGCAGCCCAGCGCGCGTTGGTCTGAGTCTGGGCAATCTCACTGCCGACGAGATAACTTGGATCTAGCCCCAACTCGATAGCGCACACCGCCAGCATGGACGCGGTCGTGGTCTTGCCGTGCGTGCCCACAACTTCGATGACATCCCGCTCCCGGAGTAATTCCACCAAGGCGTCGGCTCGCGAGAGGATTGGCAGCCCTGCCGCCTGCGCTGCCTGCATCTCGGGGTTGTCGTCCTTGATAGCGGTGGAGTGGATGAGCGCGTCTGGATTGCGCAAGGCGAACGCTTGCGCATCGTGACCGACGTAGGCGTCAACACCTTCTGCTTTCAGCGCGGATAAGCGGGTGGACGCCGCAACATCGCTGCCGCTCACAATGCAACCCTTTGCCATCAAGATGCGGGCGATTGCACTCATTCCTGCACCACCGACCGCAACGATGTGGACGCGCTGTCCCACTGTGAAGAGACTCATCGGGCTCCACGCTCAGCTTGCTCGACGAGATCGGCTAAACGCGAAGCACCATCGCGGATGTGGCCGCTGCGTGCGTAGCTCTGCGCTGCAATCGTCATCGCCCGCAATGTTGATGGCTCGCGCATCACCACTCCAACGCGCTCAATCAACCTCTCTTCGGTGAGATCTCGATCGAGGATAAGGAGGTGGCCGCCGCTTGCCACCAAGGGTGCGGCGTTCGCCTCCTGCTCGCCGTTTCCGACTGCGTAAGGCACCAAGGCCGCAGGTACGCCAACGCACGCAAGCTCTGCGCACGTCATTGCCCCCGAGCGACTGAGGATGAAATCGGCGATGGAATATGCGTAATCCATTCGGTCGACATAAGGCAGGGTCACCCACGCGGGACCCTCGCCGGCCCCAACTGCAACGGATGCTGCCAGATCTTCGACATTGCGCCTGCCGGCGATGTGCAACACCTGCCAGCCCATGCTGCGGATATACGCGGCGGAGCTGACCAGTGTGCGGTTAAGTCTCTGCGCACCAAGTGACCCGCCAAAAACCAGCAGCGTGGGCAGCTGCGAATCGAGCCCGAAATAATCCGCAGCGGGCTTGCGGTTCGCAGACCGGTCCAACGACACCAACGACATGCGCAGTGGCACCCCAGTCACTGAGGCATTTGCCAGGCCACCCGGCTGTGCCGAAGCACGCCATCGAGTTCCACCAGCACCGATGCGATTGGCCACTCCGACCTTTGAGTCATAGGAGAAGACCACATACGGCAACTTTCCGCGGGCTGCGAGATAGGCGGGCAGCGCCACGTACCCTCCGAAACCGACGACAACATCGACAGAGCGCTCAGTGATGTATCGGCGAACCGTGGCGATCGCCCGCTGCACACGTGGGACAAGCGTCAGCAGCTCAGTGGACATCCCCCGAGGCAGCACCACTTTGTCGATGAGGAGTAGCTCAAATCCTCTCGCGGGCACCAAGGTGGACTCAGCGCCAGTGGCGGTTCCGAGCAACAACACGCAATGGCCTCGACTGCGTAATTCCTCTGCAAGTGCAAGTGCTGGCTCGACGTGGCCGGCGGTGCCTCCGCCCGCAAGCAGCACGGTAGCCATCAGCGTTCAACTTTCAAAAATGACAGACCCATGCCGATACCTGCCAAGGTTGCAATCATCGACGATCCGCCGTAAGAAACCAACGGCAATGTCACACCGATCACCGGGAAGACACCGACCACCATCGCAATGTTGACGATTGACTGCCAACCGAGCCAGATTCCAACACCTGCGCACACTGCACGCGGCATAAGCTCTTGATGCAGTAGTGCAATACGCAGAAACCAGAAAGCCAGTAAACCCAGTGCTGCGATCACTAAGGCGGCAGTGATGACGCCGGTCTCCTCGGCTGTGGAGGCGAGAATAAAGTCGGTGTGGGCTGCGGGTAATCCGCCCCATTTCTCGCGTCCCGAGCCCAGACCCGTGCCGAACCAGCCACCGCCGGCGATGGCGTATTGCCCATGTGTGGATTGGTAGCCACCGCCACTTGAATCCGCTGATGGGTCGAACCAATTCGAACCGAGGCGCTCAAGTCGGTACGCCTTACGCATCACGATGGCCACACCGCCGACAAAGAGCACTGCCCCTGCGTAACTAATTGAACGCCATGACGCACCACAGATGATGACTAGGCCAAGTGCCAAGGGCACCATCACAGCCGGCGTTCCAGCATCCCCGGCGAGTACGACCGGCCCGATGAGTAGCCCACTGATGAGGCAGACCTGCCGCCAGAACCTCTTCCAGTCTGGCGCGTCTGCGTTGATCATGCCCGCAGCGATCGCGATGCACAGGACAAGCGAGATCTTGGCAAATTCAGATGGCTGCAACTTGATACCGCCAACGGCGATCCAGTTCTGCTGACCACCTACCGCACTGCCGAGGACGAAGGTTGCGAGCAATACGAGTGTGGTGGCGGATAACAGCCATAACGCCAACTGCTTCCACTTACGTTGCGAGATTCGCATCGCGAAGAACATGACGACGAGTCCCACGGCGACGGATAGCACGTGATTCAGTCCGTAGTTATAGGCGATGTTGTGGTTGCGGTAGGACAAGACAGTGGATGCACTGAACACCATGATCGTTCCAAAGACGGCGAGCAGCAGAGAAATCACCATGATCCATCGGCGCGCCTTGATCACTAGTGAGGGTTGTTCAACATCATCGACGATTGGGCCAAGTCGAAGCCTTGTCAGCAGGGTGGCCATCAGACCTGCCCGACCGTCGACTGGCTGACCGCTGACCGAACCGCCGCCTCGAAGGCTTCCCCTCGTTGTGCGTAACCACCTGGGAAGAGATCCCAGGACGAGCAGCCGGGTGCTAGCAAAACTGTGTCGCCGGGTGCGGCCTGAGCTCGAGCCTGTTGCACCACTTCTTTCATGATCGATTCAGCCGGTGCATCGCTGATTTCGAAGATGGGCACCTGCGGGGCATGCTCGCGCAGAGCACTGGCGATGAGCTCTCGTTCACGCCCGATGAGGATGACGGCCTTGATATTCGTCGCGTACTTGCGAACCAATGGCGCAAAATCCTGACCTTTCGCCAATCCGCCGGCGATCCAGATCACCGAGGAGTAACTAGACAGTGACATTCCTGCCGCGTGCTCGTTCGTGGCCTTGGAGTCGTTGATGAAGGTGACTTCGTCGACAATCGCCACAGTGGCGATTCGATGCGGAGCTGGCTGAAAATCCCTTAATCCTTGCTTGACGGCTGATGGCGCCACATCTAATGAGCGCGCGAGCCCAGCAGCAGCCATCGCGTTCAAGACGTTGTGCGCAGCCATTGGGCGGATATCGCTCACCTCGCACAGCTCAATTGCATGCGTCCTTCGTTCGACGAGAAACGCACGATCGAGGACGAGCTCATCTTGAATGCCGATCATCGACGGTGAAGGCGTAGCAACTGTGAATCCGATTGCGCGGCAACCTTCCACGACATCCGCTGCTTCCAACATCCGCAAGGTACCCGGATCGGTGTCGTTCCACAGGGTTGCAACCTGCGTTCTCTCGTACACCCGCGCCTTTGCCTGGCGGTAGTCATCCATAGATTCGAAGTAATCAAGGTGATCGGGAGCAATGTTGAGTACCACACTGGCATAGGGGCTCATGGTCTCCACCAATGCAAGCTGCTGCGCACTCGCCTCAACGACGAACACCTCGTACTTCTCAGGGCCAGCCACCGCATCCACGATGGACTGCCCGATATTGCCGACAGCAAGGCTCGCCCAGCCAGCTGCTTTCATGATTGAGTCGGTCATCATGGTCGTGGTGGTCTTGCCATTAGTGCCCGTGATAACCAGCCAGGGAGCATTCGGCGAGCCGCCGAGAAGCCGCGCCCTCCATGCGAGCTCTAGCTCACCCCACACATCCAGCCCCCGCTCACGCGCGGCTACAACCCATCTGTGATTCAGCGGCAAACCCGGCGACGCCACCACTGTGTCGACTTCAGGCGGCAAATCGATGTCAACACCAGTGTGAATCACTCCCCCAAGTGCGCGCAGGACTGCGTAACGCTCATCCTGCTTGGAACTCGCATCCTGGCTTGGGGATGTCTCATCGAGAATGTGCACCGGCCTCAGAATCCGCTGCGACCCAAGTAAGCCGGCAGCCGCGCCGAAGCCTGCGACACCACACCCGAGGATGGCGATAGAGCGAGAGACGAGATCAACCTCGTCCATCAGTGCACCCATTCCGCATAGAACACAGCCATACCGACCGCGATGAACACACCGTGCATGATCCAGAAGCGGGTGACGATCTGCACCTCCGGCCAGCCAAGCATCTCGAAATGGTGATGTAACGGCGACATTCGCAACACTCGTTTACCAGTGAGACGAAACGATGTCACTTGCGCTATCAGAGAGAGTGCTTCCACCACGAACAAACCACCAAACAGCGGCAGGAGCAATTCGGTTCGAGACATCATCGCCAGCGCAGCAATTGCCCCGCCGATGGCAAGTGAGCCAGTGTCACCCATAAAGATGCCTGCCGGCGCGGTGTTCCACCAAAGGAAAGCAAAGACCGCACCAGCGCAAGCAGCTGCGAAAATTCCAAGATCGAGCGAATTGCGAACGGTGTAGCAAGAAGCCAGGACCGCGCCGGTCTCGGTGCAACGCTGTCCGTACTGCCAAATACACACGATTGTGTAGGCAGCGAATGTGAAGACTGCCGCACCACTTGCCAACCCATCAAGTCCGTCGGTGAGATTCACTGCGTTCGTCGTGCTCACAGTCAAAAGCCACACCCAGACCAATAACACTGCACCAGGCAAGACCCAATGGGTGTCGCGAACCAAGGAGATTGCACTGCTTACGGGGGTGTTTCCGTGGGAGTCGGGAAAACGTTGGGCCAGTGCGGCAAAGCTGAGTGCGATGGCGCCTTGTCCGATTAATTTGGTTCGAGCGCGCAACCCCATGCTGCGACTGCGGAAAACTTTCAGGTAATCATCGGCGAATCCAACCATCGCCAATCCGACTGTCAAATATAGCGCCAGCCAGCCTGATGCGCTGGGAGCACGGTGCCACAGCACGTGCGTAACTGCGTAGCCACCGATGATGCCGGCAAGAATCGCTAGTCCACCCATGCTGGGGGTGCCTTGTTTACCCTCGTGCTTGGGGAAGTTCAACTCCCCCGAGACCCTGATTGCTTGGGCGAGTTTTCGCCCTTTGAGGACCTTGATCAACCACGGAGTGATGATGAAACTGATGAGGAATGCGACTGCGCCCGCCACCACTACCAGTCTCACGGGCTAACCCTGCCGAATTCCCCGATGAGTTGCTCGGCGACACGCTCCAAGCCAATCCCTCGGGATGCCTTGACTAGGACGACATCCCCTGGATTCGCATGCTCGATGATGAGGTTGACCGCAGTCAACCAGTCATCCGCCATATCTGCCTGGACGCGTACATTTCCGCCAGCAGAAACGGCCACATCACTGTCATCCAAGTAGCCACGGACAAGGTGCTCGCGGAAACTTCCCACCGCAACCAAGTGCGCCACGCCGAGTTGCCGGGCGAGGGCACCGATGCGCAGATGCGCCTGCTCCGTGAACTCACCTAACTCCAACATGTCGCCTAGCACCGCAAGATGCGCAGAGCCACTATCCCCCATGGATGTCAGCGCATGCAGCGCCGCAGTCATGGATTCCGGGTTGGCGTTGTAGGCATCGTTGACAACGGTGATGCCGTCGGCAGTGGAAACGACTTCCATCCGCCAACGGCTTCGTATAGTCGCCGAAGATAGAGCGGCAGCGATGGATTCAGCACTCATGCCGGCCGCGCGTGCCACTGCGGATGCAGCTAAGGCGTTCATCACTTGGTGCTCACCTGCTACCGCGAGTTCAACGGGTTGCGGGGCGCAGTCACGCATGCACAACATGAATCTCGCACGCGCCTGCGCGTCCAGACAGACTGCTTCAGCACGGATATCCGCGTTCTCCCCACGACCGAAACCAATGACCCTGCTGGGGGCCAGATGCGCCATCTTGCTGACCAATGAATCGTCAAGATTCAGAATCGCGATGGCATCGCGGGTAGCAAACTGAATGATTTCCGACTTTGCTTCAGCAATATCGCTCACACTGCCAACCTCACCCACATGGGCGCTACCAACATTTAGGACGACACTGACATCAGGTGCCGCGATCGAACACAAACGCTGGATGTGCCCCAGTCCGCGCATGCCCATCTCAAGTACGAGCACATCGGTGACCTCATCCGCCTGAAGCACCGTGGCAGGTAACCCAACATCGTTATTGAACGACCCAACCGGTGCCACAACGTTCATCTGTGTCGACAGAACAGCTGCGACGAGATCTTTAGTACTCGTCTTACCCGATGAGCCTGTGATGCCGATAACTCGCAGCCCATGGTCACCTCGAAGCCGTAACACATGCTCGGCCGCGAGTGCGGCATAGGCAGCGAGAGTGTCGGCGACAATCAGGCATGGGAGTCCAGGGAGACGATCGGAGACCACCACCAAGGCGGCGCCGGCAGCAACCGCTTGCGCCGCGAAGGCACGGCCATCGTGATTCTCACCGGTGAGCGCGAAGAACACATCACCAGCAACGACCCCGCGTGAATCGGTGCTGACACCGCATAAGGACAGGTCTTCCGCGGCATCGACCAGCTGCCCGTTAACAATCCGAGCTAACTGCCCGGATGTCCACCGCGTAGACCGAGCGACGCTGCCTGCATCCATCAGCGGGCACGCCCCGGTTCGATCCACGTCGTCAGACAAGCACGGGCGACATCCCGATCATCAAAGGGCAGAACAACATCGCCGATGTGTTGTCCCGTCTCAGCACCTTTTCCAAGAACGGCGACAGTGTCATCAGGGGCCGCCAAGGCGATAGCGAAGGCGACAGCCTCACTCCGGTCACCAATCTCATGAACTTCAACCGGTGTGACGCCCGCCGCTATCAAGGTGTCGATGTCGGCGCGCACAGCGGCGCGGATCACAGCAGGGGCTTCAGAGCGAGGGTTGTCATCTGTGATGACGATGACATCAACGCCGGCCTTTAATGCGGCCATGCCCATATGCGGGCGCTTGAGAACATCGCGATCACCGCCGGCGCCCAGGACCGCGATGAGAGTGCCCTGCGTTTGAGTGCGCAGCGCTTCGAGTACCCGTTCAACCGAATCGGGACTGTGCGCGTAATCGATAACCGTCAACGGCTGCCCCACAGTGCTGACAACTTCCATCCGACCAGGAACCTGGCTGACCGCGGACATCGCCGCTATCACCGATTCGCGTGGCACACCTTGCAAGATCAAAGCGGCGAACGTGCCGGTTGCGTTAACTGCGTTGAACTCACCGGGACTGTTGAAGGCAAAGGTGGTGCTCATGCCCCCGTGCTCGACGGTGCACGTGCCGGCGCCGAATCCTGTCATTCGGTAATCCCCCTGCGTGGCGCCGTATGTAACCACCGACCGACCTTGCTCCCGCAACGACTGGGCGAGTCTCTGCCCCCAAGGCTCGTCCACGCACACAAGCGCCTGCCGACTATGACTCTGGGTGAAGAGGATCGTCTTCGCCTCGAAGTAATCCTGCATGTCGGCGTGGAAGTCGAGGTGGTCGTGGGACAAGTTTGTAAATATGGCGAGGTCGACGCAGAAACCATCCACACGACCCAACGTCAGAGCATGGCTTGAGATTTCCAAAGCGACGTTCGCCACCTTGCGCTGTCTCAAAGTTTCCAGGCACGCATGCAGCACTGGCGCTTCCGGTGTTGTGAAACCTGTGGCCGTGTTCTCCACTGCGGCGCCGCTGTAAACACGCACCCCAAGCGTTCCGATACATGCCGCTGGAGCCGCAGACAACGCCGACCAGGTGGCTACGAGGAAATGGGTCATGCTGGTTTTGCCATTGGTTCCCGTCACACCAACGGTGTAAAGGCTCTCGCCTGGGCGGTCGTAGAACCACGCCGAAAGCGGCCCCACCCAAGTCGTCGCGCCGACCACTGCGATAACAGGAATGTCAACATTCATATGTGAAAGAAGTTCAGCGCCGATTTCATCGGCGACCACGCCTGCACACCCGCGCTCAACTGCCTGCTGCCAGTGTTGAGCGCCATGATGTGTCAGTCCCTGAACTGCAATCCATAGATCACCTGGCATCACCAGCCGTGAATCCAAGGCGACACCTGTGAGTACCGCAGTCGCATCACCTTGGATGTTGACCGAAGCGCCTGATGCACGAAGGAAGTCAGCCACCTGCGCAAATTCCTTTTGCGGCGCAAGCGGAGGTCTGATCTGCAGAGTTGACGTCACCATAACAACGGAATCTTCGCAGCCACAGCGGTCGAAGGGCGAATCTGACGGTTCTGAATTGCGAATTTGGTGACAGCTGCGAACACAGGCGCAGCAATTTCGCCACCGAAGTGGCTGCCATGGGGATTGTTGATTGTCACCGCCACGACCAGTCGTGGCGCCTCCGCCGGCACCATACCGACGAAGGAAGACACGTAACCGCTGTAGCCGTGCAACTTCGAGTCGTAACGGCTGGCGGTACCAGTCTTTCCGGCGACGCGGTAGCCCACGATTTCTGCTTTGCCACCAGTGCCGCTTTGCACCACTGTCTCGAGCATCTGACGCAATGTGCGGGCCGTGGAC
>RFTO01000311.1 GCA_009923375.1 Actinomycetota bacterium
ATATTTATTTCGGACATTTATGACAATTCATTCAATCGCGCTGCCATTGAAACTTCGAAATCACAGGGCGGTAGGGCGCACAGTGCGGGGGCCGGGCAGAAATGCCTCACATACCAAGCAAACAGCGCACATCCCTGGACTAAATTCTTGGTTTCTTTGCGCGCCGAACAGCTTGCGTGGGGTTGTTCTTTATCTACACTGCCCCACGAAGCTTCGGTTGCCACCAAGCTTCGACAACGACGGTGGCCTGGTGGCTGCCAATTTTTAGGAGAGAAATGAAGTTACCAATTTCAAAAATGATGGTGATTGCATTGACGGCGGCGCTGGCCGCTGTTGTGCCGACGGCAGTACACGCTGACCCTGTCGCCCCTGTCATCGGTACAAGTGACGATTTCACAGTGATCGCTGCTGCTCCAAAGGCCGCTGTGACCACAGCCACCCGCTACAACGAAACGCACCTTTCGAACGGCTCCGAGTGGTACTTCACTGCTCGAGCTGCTTATGACTGGGGTTCATTCGGTTTTGCTCCTGGCGGAATGACCATCGACCAGCGGGATGCCGACACCTCCGGTGTCTTCGACGACAACAAAACCGGATTTGGTCAGCGTCTGTCATGGCATGTTTCTGAAGGCTGGTTCCAGTATGGCTGGCGCGCGGGTAGTCACGTCTGGCTGAACGACTCCACCACGGCATGGCGTGCGATCTACACCTCAGACGAGCCGACGTATTACCCATCCGGTCCCCAGAACAACGTCGCGCAGTCCACGATCACCGACGGTGGATGGACCCTGTGCTTTGCTCAGCCGTATGACTCCACCGCCGTCATCAGAGAGGTGTTCGACGCATGTGGTGGCGCCTACCTCCTGGTCGGTGGCATCGCGGGCCACGAGGGGCCGGACGCCACTGCTCCTGACGCACCCACAGCGGTGACAGCCACCGCCGGCGACGGTCAGGCGACTGTGTCTTGGACTGCTCCGGCGAACAACGGCGGTGCCGACATTGACACTTACCAGGTTGAGGCTGTTGGAGCCGAGGCTGGTTGCCAGGCTCAGGCACCTGCGACCACATGCATCGTCACCGGGTTGCCAAACCTGCAGAAGTTCACCTTCACCGTGACCGCGCACAACTCAGTCGGCACCTCAGTGGCCAGTGGCGCGAGCACCGCTGTGTGGACTCACAGCGGCGACTTCCAGGTGTTCGTCGAGAAGTCGACGATCGCTTTGGGGGACAGCACCGTGGTCCACGTATGGGGAGCGACTCCGGGCAAGCCTGTCACGCTGCGTGTTGGT
>RFTO01000312.1 GCA_009923375.1 Actinomycetota bacterium
TGCCGAAAAATGTCTGTTATTCCGCCTGTTTCCGCCTCACGCCGACTCCGCTCGCCGATGAATGCCCTTGGCATACCCACTGGTCCCGTGCGCCGCGTTCTGTTGGCGACCCTCGTGAACGCTATCGGCAACGGGATGACCCTCACTCTTTTCGTCGTGTATCTCACGAAAGTGCGTGGTTTCCACATCGGCCAAGCCACCGCGGTTCTGGCTGCGATGTCCGTCGTCGGCTTGGCCTGTTCCCCTTTGGCGGGAACCTTCATCGACAAGATCGGTGCCCGGCCGCTGTTGTTGGTGTCGCTGCCGATGATGGCAGTCGGTGTCGCCGCTAACGGCCACATCAGATCCTTAGCCAGCGCTCTGGTCATCGGATGCTGGAACGCTGTTGCCAGCGGTGGTAACTGGTCTGCCCAATCTACGTTGATGTCTCGCATGGTCGATGGCGAGCAACGTCAGCGCATGTTCGGCATCAATTTCATGATCTTGAACTTCGGCATCGGTGCCGGCGGGCTGATATCCGCGAGCATCGTGTCGCTCAGCGATCCCAGCACCTTCGAGACCCTTTACCTCGTCGATGGTTGCTCTTTCTTGCTCGTGTGGGGAGTGATCATGTCCTTGCGCGGGCACGGCGGCCCGTCGCCAAAGCGAGTGGCCGATGATGGCAGCGCGATGAAACAGCGCGGCTGGGGTCATGTGGCCAAGGACGTTTTGCTGAGGCGCTATTTGGTGGCGGCCTTACTTCTGATGATCTGCGGCTACGGCAACATGGAAGCCGGACTTTCCTATTTCGTGACCACCACGGTTCATCTGCCAGTCTCGAGGCTGGGGATCATCATGGCGGCGAACACCGCGGCCATCGTGGTGGCGCAGATCTTCATGCTCAAGCGCATCGAAGGCCGCAGTCGCACAGGAATGCTGGTCGTGGTGTCACTGCTATGGGCTGCCTCGTGGGCGCTGAATGCGTCCTCTGCCTTCATGGGAGTGTTTGCCGCGACACTGGTTCTCTGTTTGGGTCAGGTGGTGTTCGCAGTCGGGGAGACCATCTGGGCGCCGGTGGCCCCGGCGATCATCAACGACCTTGCCGACGATGACGTGCGTGGCCGCTATAACTCAGCTCAAGCGATGCTGTGGACTGTGGCGGGCACGCTCGCGCCGATGTTCGCTGGAGCCTTCCTGCAGCGCGGAAACGGCTTCCTGTGGATTTCCAGCCTGGTGGTCGGCTGCCTGCTCGCTGCGGTCGTATTCGCTGACCTGAAGCGCC
>RFTO01000313.1 GCA_009923375.1 Actinomycetota bacterium
GAACTCGGCAATCCAAGCACTCCGCCACGCCCGTCCCTTTGCAGAGTATTTCAAGGGCAGCGCCTGGAGTACCCATATGCGTCCCGATAGGCCTGGATACAACATGACAGCCGAGACGGCCACGCTGGTCGCGGCGCTCTGTGAAAAGTCGCCGGCGGCGCCCAAGATGATTATCCCTGGCAAATTCGTGAAGGAGTTCGTCACGTTCGCCCACGAGATCAATGAAGAGATCCACCACGGTGCGCAGGCAGACGCCGCCGAAGCCGTTCATATTCTGCTGGACGGTCTCCATATGCAGCTCGCGCGGGAAGTGAATATGACGATCCGAGGGAAGGCCACGACACCCGAGACAGAGGAGTACATCAAAAGCCTGGAGAGCTGGTCCACCTTCTTCAACAAGGAGTATTCGCCGCTCATTCAGACATTCTACGGACAAACACAGACCCGTGTGGTCTGCGAGAGGTGCTCCACTTCATCCAGTCGCTACGAGCCCTGGAATATCTTGAAGCTGCCGATTCCGGGAGCCGACAAGCCCGGCGCGTCGGCGCCGACCCTCCGCGAATGCATGATGGCGGCATTTGCGACCGAGAAGCTGGATGATTACGCATGTGAGACCTGTAAGTCCAAGGGGGGCGCCCGGATGGAACACAGCCTCAGCAAGCTGCCGTCGCATCTGATTCTCTCACTCAACCGCTTCACGAACGAGGGAAAGAAGGTGCGGGCAAAGATACCGTATGACGAGACAAACATAGATATGGGCGATTGGCTGTCGTGGGCCTCGCTCAAGCTGCCGGGATCAACGCAGTATCGCGTCTACGCCACCATTGAACACATGGGCTCCAGCCGGGGAGGGCACTACATTATGCGCGCCCGCGAGGGTACGGATTGGCTCATCTATGATGATGCCTCGGTGAGCCATTCGCCTATCGGTGGGGCGGCGGGCCCCGATACCTATGTGCTGTTTCTGGAACGCAAAGAATAGCCATGCTCTACAATAGAGAGATGAACGCAGGGCCCCGGTCTGCGACGAACGCAGTGAACGCCGCGAATGCAGCGAATGCGATGAACGCAGTGAACTTCAAACCGGCCGCTAACGCGATGTTTAGCAGCAGCAGCAGCAGTGGCATCACCGATTTTTTGACGGGATGGGGCGGCATCGCGATTGTCGTGATCGTGCTGATCCTCGTGTTTGCCATATATTACCAGACAATCGGCTACTATATCCAGATCGGTTGGAGCAAGCTCCAATGGAGCCATCAG
>RFTO01000314.1 GCA_009923375.1 Actinomycetota bacterium
GAGTTCGGATTACAAGTCGTGCATCGAGATTTCGATTAATGCCGGCATGGATATGGTGATGCTCACGGACCGCTACAAGGAGTTCATCATTTCGCTGCAAGAGTTGGTGGAGGAAGGTAAAGTTCCGATGTCGCGGATCAATGATGCGGTCACCCGGATTCTGCGGGTCAAGTTCGCGATGGGCATGATGGTCGCCGAGCCGAATCTCTGGCCTAACAAAGAGCTGCAACAGGAGTTTGGCTCGCAGGCCCACCGCAACATCCTCTTCACGCAGCTCCCGAACTCCAACTTTATGCTCTACTCGGATGCGTCGGAGAACACCACGACGGGTGCGCTCCCGATGAAGGATGGTGACGTTCTTACATTCGTGTTTGACTGCGACATGGACAACGTAACCCCTACATCGCAGGCGAAGGTGCCGAAGGCGGGCGCCGCCTCCGGCGCCGCCGCCGCCGCCGACGGCCCAGCCTCCCAGGCCGCCGCCACCCCGGCCGGCTATGCTGGCTCCGTCAGCTTCAATCTGGGCAAGAAGCGCCTCGCGCTCAACCTTCAGGTGCGCAACCCGGCCGGTGCGGCCGGTGCGGCCTTCCCCGTGGCGCTGACCGATACGATGACGGCAAGCACGCTCCGCAAGGCGTCGTTCCGCACGATGGCGTAAACGTAAGACTCATATCATGAGTCATATGCTCTATTATCAAGATGATCCGAACAACTCAGATTGTCTTGATAATTCAACCAAAGGGACCGCTTCAAAGAGCTCTGAGAGCCGCCACCAGACCCGGACCAAGACCCTCCGGCAAACCAGCAGCAGAAGCAGCAACAGCTGCAGCAACAGGATACGCAGCAGCCAGCTGTTCAGCGCTCCATTCCGGGACCTGCAGCCTCGGTCCTGCGGCGACACTCCGACGACGATTTACATCATTGTGAAGAGCCAGTAGCCACAACGAAACAGATCCGTCAGCAATCGGATGTGTCGCAAACCATGTCCGATAATGATCCGTACATTCCTGACACGGTAGACCAGTCTTCATCGCCTCAAGGACAGTGGTCCATCTAGTTGCGTCAGCCCCCGAAGCAGCGGCAGCACTATGAAGAAACTTCCACAGAGGCGGCCCCCATATAGCCGGATCCACAGTCTCCAGGCCGGAATCGGTGAGATCGGGACCGTCATCAACAGGGGCAACAGGCGCAACCACAACCACAGCAGGAACAGGAACAGGAATTGTAACCCGCACCAAGCGTCCACGGACGCGTCTCATA
>RFTO01000315.1 GCA_009923375.1 Actinomycetota bacterium
ACGCACATCGCGATCGCCACGGTGAAGTCCGCGCCCGCTGCGTATTTCGTCAGCGACATCGACATCAACCGCGATGGACCCACGTACACCGTCAACACCCTGCGCGATCTCCATGAAGAACGCCCGACAGACGAGTTGTTTTTCATCCTCGGTGCGGACGCCTTCGAGGAACTGGGCGCATGGCGCTCGCCGGAGGAGATCTGCACTTTGGCCAGTTTCATCGTCGTCAGTCGTGAGCCGCAACCTCGTACGCCGCGCACGACAGCATCACCTGTCACACTCCACACACGTGTTATTTCCGCATCGCTACACGGTCACGATGTGTCAGCCACGGACATCCGGGCGCGATGCCTGCGTGGTGAATCAATCGAAGCATTAGTGCCCGCTGAGGTTGCCGATTACATCCGCGATCACACGGTCTATCAATCATGAACCTCGACCGCAAGTTCCGCCCAGTCATCGGGACAGCCATCATCGTGAGCGCGTTCCTACTTTTGCTCGTTGGCGTCATCGTTTTTGTTCCAACTCCGCATTCCGCACAGGAGACATTGAAGGCCAAGCCGGTGCGTTCGAATCAGCGAAGCATCGGCTCGGTGCTCATCAACGTGGGTAGCGCGCAGCAACCAGAAGCAGAGGTAATTTCTCTTCCGGCCAATTTGCAACTGACATCACCCACTGGTTACCAAGTCAACCTTGCCGACGTCACTGTTCCGCCTTATCCGCAGCAAGCCGTGACCGGTTTGCGTGTCTCCACTGGGCTCGGTGTCGACGGCGAACTGTTGCTCGAGCGACTCGGTTTCGCCGGGTTGATCGATTACGTCGGGGGAGTGAACGTGCGCGTCGACGAAGCCTTCACCACCATCACGCCGGAGCTAAAGACCGTCACCATCAAGCCTGGTCTGCGGCACCTGCGAGGGATCGGGGCGCTGTCTTATCTCGGCGAGGGGAATCCGCAGTTGAGCCAGGGGCAGCGCACCCGCCACCTACGTGCCGTGTTGCAGCAATTCCTCCAGCGACTCAACATCGACTCCTACCGCGTCTCGCAGGTGCTCGTCACCGCCGGCCTTGCTGCCCGCTCGAGTGTGCCAACCGACGGCGTCGCAGATTTATTGGTCCTAGCGGGGCGAACCGCGCGTGACCATCACATCGTGTGGCGTGACTTGCCGGTGCTCGAGCGCTCCATCGGAAACGCCAGGGTTTCGCTTGTGGATCAGCAGGGTGTGGCCGAGCTCATCAACCGAGATCACTTGCCGACGCTGA
>RFTO01000316.1 GCA_009923375.1 Actinomycetota bacterium
CTGCCCCCCGGTGGTGTAGGTCGCGATCGTCGCTCCGGTGGCGGGGTTCAACTGATACAGAGTGTCGGTGTAACTGTTCGGCGCCCAAAGCGAGGTGCCGTCGAAGTACAAGTCGTACACACCTGTGCCCGTGTTGGCTGTCCACGTGAGATTGCGGCTTGCGGCATTGAAGCCGAAGACATTGCCATCAGCGGGGTCTGCGACGTAGACCCGCGTGGCATCTGCGACCGCTGCAGCCGGGCGGGTGCCTTGAAACACGATTGTCTTCAGCGCCAACGTGATTGGGTCGATGACCGAAGTCATCCCGCTTGAATAGTTGGGCACCCATAAATCAGAACCCACGAGGGCGAAATCTTGCGGCTGGGCCAACAATGTTGCGCTGGTGAGAAGTGCCGGCGCGGTGGGGTCGGAGATATCCCATGCGCGCACTGTCTTGAAGCCGTCGGAATAGCCGACATACATCGTTGTTCCGAAGATGCGCATCGATGTGATGTCTCCACCGAGGGCCTTCACCTGCGTGAACGTCGACAAATCGAAAATCCGTAATCCAGAGCCGCTCGCTGCAAAGAGGTAGCCGCCGCTGACGCGGACGATGTGCCCCCAGGGCATGGACACGGACATCACATAGGCATGCGTGTCGGTGTCGTACGCATAGAGCTTTCCTGCTGCGGCATTCTGGCAAGCCCAGATCACCGAGCCCTGCTGAACGATGCAACTGGCGCCGCCGTCGCCCGGGTCCACTGAATAGGTGTTCACCGAATAGGTCATGTTCGCCGCTGATGCACCCTGCGCGAGACCGAGGACTGAGGCGATGACAGCTACAACAACGGCAGCGGCTGAATATTTGCGTGCAATTTCTTGTCTAGACACGGGGCAGAAACCTACCACTGAGTGTGGGTTCCACTCTTGAGCCCATGGGCAGCATGTTGCACGTTAATTCCTGTGCTAGGAATCGACCATGAACAAGAACGCCACCACCGGCGACTCTCCTCGCGAGCTGATTGATGCTCGCATCAAGGAATACGACGACTGGCGCGGTGAGGTTCTCGCGGCCGTGCGCGAACTGATTCTCGCCGCCGATGCCAGCATCGTGGAGGAGTGGAAGTGGAATGTGCCGGTGTGGTCGAGCAACGGAGTCATCTGCACAGGCGAGGTTTACAAAGCCGCAGTGAAACTGACCTTCGCAAAAGGTGCGGCTGTCGCGGATCCCGCCGGGCTTTTCAATTCAAGCCTCGAGGGCAAAGTCCGCCGCGCACTCGA
>RFTO01000317.1 GCA_009923375.1 Actinomycetota bacterium
CCGTTGCGACATACACAGCGCCCCACCGTTCAGTCACAAGAGCGACAGCGGCCGTCGTCGCCTCCACCGACAGCACCGCATTATCCGTACGCATGTAGGTGATATGTCCCGCCTCATACAGCGTCTGTGCTGCGCGCATCGTGGTCTTCGGTGCCATTCCCAGACGCGACGAGGCCTCCTGCTGGAGAGACGAAGTGATGAACGGAGCCGGCGGCCTGGAGCTGCTGACACGTTGATCCCGATCCGTGATTGTCAGTGTGTGCGGAGCCGGTGCAACGGACGTGAGGAGAGCGGTAGCAGCGGCCTCTCCTGGTTGATCCTCTGTGGCCGTCCAGATGATCTCTGCAGCAGCAGCAGCAGCAGCAGCAACCTGGATCCGCCAGCTGGTGGTCGCGGTGTGGCCAGCAATCTCCTGATCGCGATCATAGATAATACGAAGGGCCGGTGTCTGGCAGCGACCGGCAGAGAGACCGGCCTTGTAGCCGACCCCGCGCCACAGACAGGGTGAGAGGGTGAATCCGATCAGCATGTCCAACATTGTTCGGGCCTGCTGAGCGTTGAATTTGTTCATGTTGATCCGGCCCGGTGCAGCCACGGCATCCTTGAGCGCCTTCTCAGTTATCTCATGAAAGATCACGCGGGGGGTCGTGGCGGGATCCAGACCGAGGATGGTGCAGGTGTGCCAGGCAATCGCTTCGCCTTCGCGGTCATCATCTGAACCGAGATAGACGGTGGTGCCGGCCGCTTCGCGGCGGAGCGCTGTAATCGCGGCGGCCTTGGTTTTGATGGTTTCGTAGGTGGGAGACCAGATCTGGGGATCGGCACCTGCCTTGAATCCGATGGCGGTCAGATCCTCGGCCAGAGCGCGGATATGTCCCATGGTGGCGCGGACCCGCCAGCCGGCGCCCAGATATTCGGCGATCTTCTTACACTTGGCGGGACTCTCAACTATTAGGAGTGGCATCGTACTGGACGGGGGTGGTGGCCGCGGCCCCAGTCATGTTTGGGGGCCCCGGCTACCGCAACAAAATATATTCAAATTATAGAATGGATGCACATTGTGATTGGTTGTTCGCTGAATATAAAAAAGCTGTGAAACGTTTAATTAAGCCCTTAGAGGTGCTTCATACAATATTAAGCTACTTATCACATAACAAAACTTGTTCAGAAGAGAAGTATAAGGAAGCATATGCCGATATGAAAAACGCTATCTATCAATTTAACATCCGT
>RFTO01000318.1 GCA_009923375.1 Actinomycetota bacterium
AAGTTCGTACGGTTTCCCGTCGGCACTTTGGTCGATGCCTCACACCTTGCGATATCGCGACCCCTTTCGGGGACACAATCTTCGTGCTGTCAATCTGGCAATCACTCGTTTCGCCGTCGTCATCGACCGCGGCTCAAATCCTTCGATTTGACTGGGAAAGTCGTGTTTGCCACTGCTCCATCACTGGTGCAGTGGGAGATTTCTAACCGAGCGCCACAAGCTTGGCAATACTTTCGTCAAACTTTTTTTGGGAATTTCACAATCCACATGTTGTCCACTATCTTGTCCACATACTGTCCACTGATTTATCACTGTTGTCCACAGACAAGGCATTGGGTTGTCCAGTATGCATGTCGGCTCGGTTGTTGCAACGATGGAGCGCCATCTGCGGGTGCTTTTTCTGACGCCGGTATGCAGGCAAAGTGACATTCATGGGAACGGCACGGGTGCCCACAGCATCGGATGAGTGTTCGGAAAGGAGCGCACGATGATTCGTGGATTTCGTGGTGCAACTGCACTTGTGGCAGATGATGCCCAGGAGATGGAGGAGGCAGTTGCTGAACTCATTGCCACCATCGTCTCTCGCAATGCATTGAACACAGATTCGTTCATCAGCATTTTCCTGACAAACACACCAGATTTGCACAGCGCATTTCCTGCTGCTGCTGTACGCCGCGCTGGTCTCCTCGACGTGCCGTTGCTGTGTGCAAGTGAGATTGATGTTGTCGGCGCGATGCCGCGTGTTGTGCGCGTCCTCGTGCATGCAGAAAGCGAGATGCCTCGCGCCGAGGTGCAGCATGTCTATCTGCGTGGGACCGAGAAATTACGCGTGGATTTACATCGTGATTAGCCGCGTTGCTGTTGTCGGCTGCGGACTGATTGGCACATCCATCGGTCTGGGCTTGCGAGCGCACGGGCTTGTCGTATTCCTCCAGGATACGCAGCCAGACCAGCAAGGAATAGCCGTGGACCTGGGAGCTGGTGAACCATGGTCGGGTGAACCTGTTGACCTGATTGTGCTGGCCACCCCGCCGGCGAGTATCCCAAGTCTTGTCAGCGAATTCGCGATGAAGTATCCATCGGTCATCATCACTGACGTCGGCTCAACCAAGACACATATCTGCGAGGAAGTGCGGCGACAAGATGCCCGCGCGCGGTTCATCGGTGGCCATCCAATCGCAGGCAAACATGTGGCGGGAGCCGCCGCTGCGGAAACCCAACTTTTTGACG
>RFTO01000319.1 GCA_009923375.1 Actinomycetota bacterium
GATGCGCATCGCGCAGTAGTGCCGGCGAAGCGACCCAACCCGCCGTCATTGCGCACCCGATGAGCGATTACGAAATAGACATCACCTGCGACGACGGCTGCGAGCCGTACGCAGGCTGGCAGCCGCAGAAGACTGCGGACCTTGCTGACTTCCTCCTGCAGGAATTGAAGATGGCTGCAGGGTGTGACCTTTCCATCGCCTTCATCGGCGAGGAGCACATCGCGCAGCTGCATGTGCAATGGCTTGATGAGCCGGGTGCCACCGATGTGATGTCGTTCCCGATGGACGAACTTCGCGCTGGGGATGCGCAGCCAGGCAGTTTGGGCGATGTGGCAATTTGCGGCACTGTCGCCGCCAAACAAGCGCTGGAAGCCGGACACCCCGTGAGTGATGAAGTGGAGCTGCTGCTCACCCACGGAGTGCTGCATTTACTCGGACACGACCACGCCGAACCTGAGGAGCACCAACTGATGTTCGGTTTGCAAGCGAGCTTGTTACAAAAATGGCGTGAGGGGAGAAGCGCATGAGTGTGCAAGCGGCCGAGATCGTTGTCGCAGCGGCGCTGCTGGTTGTTGCCTTCGGTTTCATCGTGTTGGAGACTGCCATCAACCGTGTCTCCCGGGTGCGCGCGGAGAGCCTTCGCCTGGCTAACGGCCGCCGTCACGCGTTGGAGGCGGTGGTCACCGATCGAGCGCGTTATGTGAATGTGCTCCTGCTGCTGCACCTTGTCGCCACCACCGTGGCCACAGTGCTTTTCGCCGTGGCCGTGGAGCCAGTGTGGCTGGCCGCGCTGGTGATGGTGGTGGTCGGGTTCATCGCCCTCGGGGTCGCGCCGCGCACTATCGGCCGCCAACATGCAGATGTCATCGCGAAAGCGTCTGCGAGTTTTGTCTACCGCTTGGCGATCCTGCTTGGCCCAATCAGCGGCTTACTCATCGTCATCGGAAATGCGGTGACCCCAGGTCGCGGTTACAAGGAGGGCCCGTTTGCCTCGGCTGCGGAGCTGCGCGATTTGGTGGAGCAGGCCGAGAGTGTCATCGATGAAGACGAGCGCGAGATGCTGCAATCGGTGTTCGAGCTCGGTGACACGGTCGCGCGCGAGGTGATGGTGCCCCGTACTGAGATGGTGTTCATCGAATCCACGAAATCCCTGCGCCAAGCTCTGTCATTGGCATTGCGCTCCGGGTTCAGCCGGATTCCCGTCGTGGGCCAGGGCGTCGACGATGTGGT
>RFTO01000320.1 GCA_009923375.1 Actinomycetota bacterium
TCAGCCGTACTACTTGAATACCCTGAAAAGCACGTCGCCCTATTGCGTATCAATCGACCAGATGCACTGAACGCGCTCAACGCCGAGGTGAGGGAAATAATCAATACGACCTTGCCCAGGCTCGATCAGGACCCCGAAATTCGTTGTGTGGTGCTGGCCGGCAGTGAAAAGGCCTTTGCCGCAGGCGCCGACATCAAGGAACGGTCAACGATGAACGCCGTCGACGTGATGAAGATGAGCACGACGCGAGGCATCGCTGCATTCTCAAAGCCCCTTATTGCTGCGGTCAACGGCTTTGCCCTTGGGGGTGGCTGCGAATACGCGATGCAGTGCGACATCATCATCGCGAATGACAAGGCACGTTTCTCACAACCGGAGGTCAAACTGGGCCTGGTGCCGGGAGCCGGGGGCACGCAGCGTCTGCCTCGCGCCGTCGGCAAGTTCAACGCGATGTACATGGTTCTGACAGGTCGACTGGTCAATGCCTCCGATGCACTGCGGATGGGTCTGGTGTGCGAAGTCGTCCCGGGCAACTGCGACGCTCGCGCGATAGAAATCGCCGTGGAAATCGCAGCGCTACCGCCGTTGACGACTCGGTTGATCAAAGAAGCCGTCAACGCCGGATCGGATATGTCACTGGATTCCGCCCTACGGCTCGAGACAAGGGCGCATCAACTTGCGTTCGCAACAGATGATGTCCGGGAAGGCATTGCTGCTTTCATTGAAAAGAGACCTGGCCAGTTTCATGGTCGTTAAACAGGAGACCCACAATGCAATTCAATCGCCGCGACGCTCTAAAGATCCTCACCTCGATTACTACCCTGCCCATGATTCCGGCGCAGGCTGCCGGTTTTCCAACGCGGCGAGTCACATTGCTGGTGGTGTTTCCTGCAGGAGGTCCAGGCGATCTGCTAGCTCGTCAGCTCGCTCCCGCACTCAGCGACAAGTGGAAGGTGCCGGTGATCGTGGAGAACAAGCCCGGCGGGGCCGGCTCGGTGGCCGCGTCTGCGGTACTTAGGGAGGCGGCGGATGGTCACACGCTGCTTTGCACCTCCACTACGCACATACAGGCCTCGGCTCTTGGAATGAAGCTCGCCTACGACCCGCTAACAGATTTCGCCGCCATCACGCCCACAGCGTTAGCTCCGATGGTGCTAATGGTGCGACCGGATGGCCCCAAGACACTGGATGAACTCGTCGCACGGGCGAAGTCCAGC
>RFTO01000033.1 GCA_009923375.1 Actinomycetota bacterium
GCACTCCCCGAGGCGGCCCAGCCACGCACCGATCAGCCCAGACAACTCAGCGACGCTGGCGGGGGCTTCTTCAGTGAACCGGCTTGACACGTCGGCAAGCGTAAGCGCCGAGTCCGTCTAGACTCGTCATCGTGACCCCCGCTCAGACAACTTCTGCTCCGCGACCCCGCAAGGTGCTGCTTGCCACACCACGTGGCTACTGCGCCGGGGTGGACCGTGCCGTCGAAACAGTCGAGAAGGCGCTGCAGCTTTATGGTGCGCCCGTGTATGTCCGCAAGGAGATTGTGCACAACCGCTATGTCGTGAGCCGCCTGCAGGATCTCGGCGCGATCTTCGTGGAGGAGAACGCCGAGGTGCCGGAGGGCTCCGTTGTTGTCTTCAGCGCCCACGGTGTTGCTCCCGAGGTGCACACCCAGGCAGAAGAGCGCAATTTGCGAGCGATTGACGCCACCTGCCCGCTAGTGACGAAGGTGCACCAGGAGGCGCGCAGATTCGCCAGCGACGGCTTCCAGATTCTCCTCATCGGCCACGAAGGCCATGAGGAAGTCATTGGCACGGCTGGTGAGGCCCCAGATCACATCACTCTGGTGGATAGCCCCGATCACGTCAATGACATTGTCATCGATGAAGACAAGCCCGTTGCCTGGCTCTCGCAGACGACGTTAAGTGTGGATGAAACTCTGGAGACCGTCGCTCGTTTGAAGACGCGATTCCCAGGTTTGATCGATCCGCCCAGCGATGACATCTGCTACGCAACCCAGAATCGCCAGCAGGCAGTCAAGGAAATCGCCGCACTCAGCGACTTAGTCATCGTCGTCGGCTCAGCTAACTCGTCCAACTCGGTGCGACTCGTGGAGGTGGCGCTGGATGCCGGCGCAAAGACCGCGCACCGCGTCGACTTCGCCTCTGAAATCGACCCAGCCTGGCTCGAAGGTGTCAGCACAATCGGCGTCACCAGCGGGGCCAGTGTTCCTGAGGAACTCGTGCAGCAGGTGCTCGTCTACCTCGCAGAAGCTGGATGGACAGATGTTGAGAACTCAATCGCGGTTGAGGAGCATCAGGTGTTCGCATTGCCGCCGACCTTGCGCAAAGCGATGAAGGCCGCGGGGCTTTAATCCACTGCTTTCCTAAATATTGCCTTGTTTGACAGCACGCCTGAGGTAATCAGGTGACGATGTGGGCGCGCCGCGAGGTGATGAAGCC
This sequence comes from Actinomycetota bacterium, assembly GCA_009923375.1. GTDB lineage: Bacteria > Actinomycetota > Actinomycetes > S36-B12 > UBA5976 > RFTO01. Next base: position 1,204 of record RFTO01000033.1, read on the forward strand.
GATAGCCCACACACAGGCAGTTCCACCGAAGATCCACCAACCGTTGTCGCCAAGCACCTGCAAAATCGTGATTAATTCGCGGGTGAGCAGGCTTCCCGCAGTCGGCGCAACCATCTGCCCGGGCAGGAGTGCGCATAACAGCCAAGCAGTCGGCAGCGCAAACACCGCTACCTTCGCCTCGGTTGGCGGCAAAGCAAGAGTGCAACCCATCGCGGCGAGGATGGACAAGATCGCAGTCAGCATTCCGATGGAATCGGAGATGAGTGCCTCGAGAGTGCCAGCTGCAAGTGTCACAGCCACGATGATCACCACCGCTGCCCGCAAGTGAATCGTTAAACCGTCAGTGGACAGCCCCCGCTTGCGTTTGGCAGCCTCGTTCGCCGCGCCCGCTCGCAAGGCGGCAAGGCCGGTGACCACCGAGGCTGCCTGCGCGGTGGAACCGGGGCTCACATCCTGAGAGTGGGCAGCCGCCGGACTTTCGGCGGTGTGGTGTTGCGGCACCGGGTCGCTCGTTGAATCGAGTATCTCAACAGCTGCCAGTAGCCGGTCAAAGTCATCACGCTCGCCGGCTAAGTCCGCCGCCTCAGCGCTTAGTTGCGCAGCTGCAAGGGAGTCGAGGTGTTGCTGATCGAGTGTCGGTTCCTGGGTGCTAAAAAGGTGGTTGAAGGCGCCAAGTTCGTCGACTACATGATCGGCAGGGTCCATCAAGGACTGCTGCGGCTCACGCGCAATCTCTGCACTCTCTGCTTGAGCGCCTGTGGCACCTGCAGAACGGAACAACCGGCCTTCCTTCATGGGGCAAGAGCCTACGCGCCCGAAGTCCGGTGATGGCTACATGACTCCTACAGTTACCCCGTGGCCCTTACCGTCGGAATTGTCGGCCTGCCCAATGTCGGCAAGTCAACATTGTTCAATGCACTCACCAAGTCGGATGTCCTCGCTGCGAATTACCCCTTCGCGACGATCGAGCCGAACACTGGCGTTGTGCCGGTGCCTGATGCCCGGTTGGAGGTGCTCGCCGAGATCTTCACCTCCGAGCGGGTCCTGCCCGCCACCGTCACATTCGTGGACATCGCAGGAATCGTTCGCGGCGCAAGTGAAGGGGAGGGGCTGGGCAACAAGTTCCTCGCGAACATTCGCGAAGCGGAGGCAATCTGCCAAGTTGTCCGCGTGTTCGAGGATCCAGAAGTAATTCACGTGGATGGACGCGTCTCACCTGCAGATGACATCGAGACCATCGCAACGGAATTGATCTTGGCTGATTTGCAGACGCTGGAGAAAGCGCTGCCGAGAATCCAGAAAGAGGTGCGACTAAACAAAGAGCGTGCCGGTCTCCTGGAGGAAGTTGAAAAGGCTCAGAAAGCACTCGATGCAGGCACAACAGTCTTCGCAGCCGGCTTGGACATGGCCATACTGCGCGAGTTGTTCCTACTGACGGCTAAGCCCTTCATCTACGTCTTCAATGTCGATGAGGCCGCAATGATGGACCCAGCCAAGCGAGATGAACTTTCAACTCTCGTGGCCCCAGCCCCAGCAGTGTTCTTAGATGCAAAGCTGGAGAGCGAGCTTGTCGAGCTGGATGATGCGGATGCCAAGGAGCTGCTGGAATCAGTCGGTCAGAGTGAGCCAGGACTTCACGTACTCGCCCGAACAGCATTCGATGCACTTGGTTTGCAAACCTATCTGACGGCCGGCCCCAAGGAAGCGCGGGCGTGGACGATCTCAGTGGGTGCGAAGGCGCCACAAGCAGCGGGAGTCATTCACACCGACTTTGAGAAGGGTTTCATCAAAGCAGAGGTGGTGTCCTTCGTAGATTTGGTGGAGTGTGGTTCCATCGCAGAGGCGCGCTCACGTGGGAAGGCCCGCATCGAGGGTAAGGAATACGTGATGGCCGACGGCGATGTTGTGGAGTTCCGCTTCAACGTCTAGTTTTGATTGTGCCGCTAGCGGCTGGGCAGGCGCTCTCCAACCTTGGGCTCCGTCTTTTGAAGAATGAATCAGCTTCGCAACGTCTCATGAGCCGCCGGTTCAACCTTTAATGTGCAGACTGGGGCCCTTTTGGGCTTGGTTTTCTCAGTCGGCCTGAGTGGATTCGCATCCTTGTCTCACCGAATGTTTGGGCAGTACAACCACAACGTGTATTGGTCGCTGAAGGTGTGGCTTATCGAGATAAGTCAGGATGCGCTCGGGTTGGCTGTCGCAGGTGCAATCCTTGGGGCCTGGCTTTAGCAGTTCACCTATGCGGCGGGGTAGCCGGGGAATGGTGGAAACAAACCCTCGTCCATAGAAGATTCTCGCAGCCGTGCTACTTCCTTTTGGCAACACCGCCAACAAGAACGATTATTTCTGAAGTAGCGATCGCTTGCGGCGGCGAACAGCTGCGTACATCAGTGGCGCGAGTAAAACTAATGAGACAACGATGCCGGCCCAGGTCAGAGTTGTTCCTGCATTTGAGTGAACGACAATTGCTGTCGGCTCGGCATTGGAGTAGACGCCAGGATTTGTGCCAGTGCCGCCAGTTCCCGTGACTGCGCCGGTGCCCGTGCCTGTGTCTGCTCCAGTCCCTGCCCCATTAGTCGGGGCTGTGGTCTCGCCTGGTGTTGACGTCCCGGTGCCTTGCGTCCCGGTGTTCGTGGTCGTTCCTGTAGTTCCGCCGGTGGTTCCGGCCGAGGCACCGTAAGCCAATGAGCCACGCAGCATGTCCGCACCTGCCCCAAGGTCGCCAGTCATCTGCGGGTTCTTGCAGTTCGCAGCCGTCGGCTCAGCTGTCACCGCAGGGTGCCCAGCTGGGAGTGCCTTAACAGCGTCATAGACGATGCTGATGAGGTTCTTCGGCAAGGGGGAGTAGCCGAGTAGCGACGCGCTTGCCTGGCCATCGCAGGCGAAGTAGAGCATGAATTTCCCGAGCACCGCGCTCTTGTCAGGCGACAGACCGAGATCTTTCGCATCCGCACTGGCCTTCGGGACGATCATGTAGGAGTAGCTGGAAATCGGATACGCCAGCGGATTCGCATTGGTGTAAACACTTCCGAGATTCTGTGTGCGATCGCTATTCAGAGTCGCCGCCTTCAGCGCGGTGGATACAGCGTGCGAAGTTGGCAGCACAAACTTGCCGGAGTGGTTCTCCACTGCTGCCACTGGGAAGTTTCGCTGCACGGCGTAGGCGGATTCAAGGTAGCCGATGGCCCCAAGGCCGATGCCTGGTTGAGCGACGTAGTTAGCGATTCCATCAGAACCCGACTGGCCGATTAGCGGATCGATAAGCGGGTAGTTGGATACCGGCACATTTGAATCGAGAGCATTTGCTTTGGCGAACGGATTCCAAAGGCTTGGGACTTCGTGCTTCAGGAACGCCGCGAATTGCGCCGATGTGCCAGAGCCATCTGAGCGCACAACCGGGATCACCGGCGTGTGCGGGAGTGCCTTGCCGTAATCATCGACAACACGTTTGTCATCCCAGAAGCGAATCTTGCCGGTGAATATCCCGGCCACTGTGGTTGGCGACAGACGCAAATCGCGGATTTGCCGACCGGCTGAGTCTTTGAGGTTGTACATCAACGCGGTTCCACCAGCGACAATCGGAAGGTATTGATAAGCGCGGTGGTGCACCGACAGTCTGTACACCTCGTCGGGTAGGAACGGGATCTCCGAGACCGCGAAATCCGTCTGCTCAGGCAACGAGATGAAACGCTCGCGGCCGGCCGATGACCCGACGGTGTTGTAGTTAACGCTGAGCCCGCGCGAGTTGCTGACATCTGCACGCCACTGGTCGATCGCCACCGCCGACCAGGTGGAGCCAGCGCCGTTGATGGTCGTGGTGTCAGCGAAGGCGGCAGTCGCAAACGTTCCACACAGCAAAGTGGCAACTAGCGCCTTTAGTGTGCGCTTTGGTGCGCGGGAAATCATCAGCCGAACCTTCCCATCACGTAATCCGCGGTTCGCTCATCGCGGGGGTTATTAAAGATGTCCAGAGTGTCGCCAGCCTCGACGATATGTCCCGGCTGGTTCTCAGCTGCCAGGAAGAAGGCGCACTGCTGAGACACCCGCTGGGCTTGCTGCATGTTATGCGTGACGATGACGATGGTCACGTGATCGCGAATCTCAGCAATCGTTTCCTCAACCCTCCGTGTGGAGGTGGGGTCTAGTGCCGAGCAAGGCTCGTCCATGAGCAGAACATCGGGGTCCACCGCAAGTGACCGCGCGATGCACAGGCGCTGCTGCTGCCCACCGGAGAGCGCGCCACCGGGGGAGTCGAGCCGGTCTTTCACTTCATTCCAGAGGCTCGCGCGACGCAGAGAAGTCTCAATCACCTCATCAGCATTGGGCACCTTCGTGCCCGTGAGCTTCAGTCCGGACATCACGTTCTCCGCGAGTGTCATTGCTGGGAACGGGTTTGGCTTCTGGAACACCATTCCGATGCGAGCGCGTGTCTCGGTGGCGCGCATGTGAGCGTCGTAGATGTCCTGCCCATCGAGTAACACATGGCCGGCGAGCTCTGCGATTGGTACCAACTCGTGCATCCGGTTCAAGACGCGCAGGAATGTGGACTTACCGCACCCTGATGGACCGATCAGCGCTGTCACTGTCTTCGGCTCCATCACCAGGTTCACCCTGTCGAGCACTTTGCGCGCACCGAACCAGGCGCTGACATCTTTGGCCTCCAAAGTGCCGCGGGTGGGTGACTCGGAAGGTACGTGATGTTGGTTGACGACTGTCACTTACTTGCTCCTCTTGAATCGGGGCAGAGACAAAGTCTTGGAGCCGGCTGCTCGGCTGCCGAGAATGCGCGCGACGCTGAAGAGTGCAAGCACTAGGAAGATCAACACGAACGCACCACCATAAGCACGCTCATTCTGAGTGACGTTGCCGGCGCGTAGCAAGGTGTACACCCGCAGCGGCAGCGCGTCTTGCGGCCCGTGCAGCGGGTCGGCGTTCATAGATGTGTTACCCAAGGCAGTCATGATCAACGGTGCAGTCTCGCCAACCACGCGAGCAACACCGAGGACGACAGCAGTGATGAGCCCGTTGCGAGCAGTGGGCAGAACGACGGTCAACACTGTGCGCCACTGTGTGGCTCCCATGCCCAATGACGCCTCGCGCAGGCCATCGGGGACGAGACGCAGGACTTCCTCAGATGTGCGGGCGATTGTTGGAAGCATGAGGATCGACAAAGCCAAAGCAGCAGCGAATCCGCTGCCTTGTTTGGCGATGGGTTGGATGAAGATGGCATAGATGAAGAGACCTGCGACGATGGAGGGCACACCACTCATCGCGTCAACGAACATCCGAACTGGCCTGCGTAGTGGACCTTTGACTTCGTTCAGGAAGACCGCGGTCATCATCCCCAGTGGCACAGCCAGCACGACTGCGATACCAATCTGCTCAAGCGTTCCAACGATTGCCATCGCTAATCCGCCGCCCGCATCCAGGGCGCCGACGTGAGAGAGATCCTGAACAAAGAAATTCCAGTTCAATATATGCGCACCCTTGCTCACCACGAACCAGATGATCATCACTAAGGGGAGCATCACAATTCCGGCACCGAGGGCGATGACGAGCGTCATGAGCCGGTCGACAGCCGCCAGCGAGTTTTCCGCTTGCTGCACCACAAGTCCGTAGATGACCATCAGCAAGACAAGGAAAGTGATGGCGAACGGAACTGGGCCGGGCAGGGGAAGAATCTGGCTCACCAAGAGCCACGCAAGGGCTGCGGCGGAAATGGCTGATCCGAGGAACAGCACTTGGTCTTTCGGGGTTGTGGGCGCGGTGAAGCGCAGAGTCTCTTCGTCGATCTTCCTCACAGCTCCACCCCCGCACCAGAGCGGGAACGTGAGACCACGAATGCAGCCAAGGTGTTGACCACGAGAGTGAGCGCAAACAAAGCCAAGCCGGCCGCCATAAGCCCGCTCAACTGAAGAGAGTCCGCCTCGCCGAAACGCAACGCAATGAACGCAGCCACCGAGTTAGCCCCTGTGTGAAGGATGTTGGGCGAGATAATGAAAGTCGGATCGATAATCAATGCGACTGCGATGGTCTCACCGAGCGCGCGACCAAGCCCCAGCATGGAGCCACCGATGATGCCGCCCTTGCCGAAGGTGAGGACCACTGTTCGGATCATCGACCAGCGGGTGGCCCCCAGGGCCAAAGCTGCTTCCTTCTCACCTTGCGGAGTTTGCGAGAACACCTCACGGATCACCGATGCGCAAATCGGAATCACCATGAGCGAGACGACAACACCGGCGATCAAAGCGCTGGAGGTGTAGGGCGGCGCGGAGCCGTGAAAGAGCGGGAACCAACCCATTTTGTCGGCCAGGAAGCGCGACAGCGGCACCATCAGCGGCTGCAACACCGCCGCACCCCAAAGCCCGTAGATGAGGCTGGGAATCGCGGCAAGCAAGTCGACCAGGGATCGTAGTGGTGCGCGCAATGGGCGCGGTGCGAGCTCAGTGAGGAACAGTGCGCAGGCGATACTCACTGGCACGGCGATGGTCAGAGCGATCGCGGCGATGATTACTGTCCAGTAAACGATGGCGGCAATCCCGAACACCGGCGGATTTCCCGATGCATGCCACTGCAGGTGCGTGAAGAATCCCCAACCTTGACTCCGGAAAGCGGTGGTGGACTTGATCACCAAGTTGACGCCGATGAAAACCAAGATGAGAAGTGTCGTCAGACCGACACCGATGGCGGCTCGGCGAAAGAATGTGTCCGCAGGCGTGTAACGGGACAGCAGCGGGCGGGGCTTGTCATCAATGCTGCCGGTCGCTGGCTGGGGCAGCACAGTTTCAGTCTCGGTCGACGGCGGCTGGCTCACGATGCTTGTTTAGTCGCCCGAAAGCAACGACATGGCGGTGCTTGGTGAACGTTCGGTGAACGCAGGGCGAACCTTTTCGCGGTACGCGTAGATGCGTTTGACTCCCGTGAATTCAGGCGGGGATGCTTACCCCACGCACCCGCATGGCTGCGCGTAAGCCACGTGCCTGTGCCAAGGCCAAAACGGCCATCGAAGGAGGATGTGTGCGACGACCAACGTCAGTGCGCGTCATATTCGCCATCCTGACCCTCGCCGCCGTTCCCGTGCTCGATGGCGCCGCCTTCACCCCGGTGGCCGCCGCATCGGTAAGCCGAGCGACGGTGTTTCCGAACTCCGGGCTCACAGATGGCCAGCGAGTCATCGTCCGATGGTCTGGCTTTGCCGCAATGCGTGCTGCCGGCATCTTCATCTGCGAGAAGGATGCAGTTGACAAGAGTCGCTGTGCGAACACATCGGTGACCGAAGATCGGCTCAGCGATGTCGTCAGCACTTTCGCAGTGACCGGCGCCGATGGCACCGGATCGGAAGCGTTGACTGTGGCTTTGACGGATGCCGAGCATGGCTTGGCAGGTCACCCGGACATCCAATGCACGCCAACGCAGTCGTGTGACATCGTGGTGTCGCCGAGCCCATCATCCTTAACTGGCGGAGTGCACGTCCCCATCACTTTCGCTGAGCCTGGCAACTGCCCCGAGGATGCAGGGTTGCTGCACTTCACCGGTTCCGGTGCAGATGCACCTGAGGCTGCACTAGGTGCGTGGACTGGCCGTTTATGTAACTCACCCACCAATGTTTCCATGGGTTATGCCAGCAAAGACGATGTCCAAGGACGCCTGGATTATCAATGCAGCCGCGTGGATTTCGCAGGTGTTGAGCGCTTGCCCGACTGGCAGTCGGACATGGAAAGCTGCCCTGCTGTTGGCAAGGGACACCCTGCCCGCCGTTTGGCGCCCTTGACACTGTCAGCGACGGTGATCGCCTTCAACATGGCCGACCAGAAGTACTCCTATCTGCCGCGCCTGGACCACCTCGTGTTGTCACCCGATTTACTTGCTGAGATCTTCACAGGCAAACTGACGAACGGCCGCGATCCCCGCATCATAAAGTTGAACCCCGGCGTCCAGCTGCCTGCAAATCTCAAGGCAATTGCGCGTGCGGATCAATCAGCGATCAACTTCCGCCTTACCCAGTTCTTGGCGGCTTATGCCCCCAAGGCCTACAAAGCCGGCGGTGTTGTGTTTGCCCCAGGACCAACGGATTCACTTGCCGCTGTTGCGGGATTGGACTTGAAGACTGGCGCTGGCAGCCTCGCAAAGGCCATGATGAGTCCTGACAACGACCCTCGCCAAACGTCATACGGCTACCTAGGGCTCATGGATTCATCAGCCGCAGCCAAGAGTGGTGTGGCCACGGTGACAATTCGGGTGGGCACAGGCGCTGCGGCCCGAGATTTGAACCCGACCAATGATGCGATTTTGCGCGCAGTAGCCGGTGTCAAACCTGATCGCTACGGCTATTTCAACCTCCCCGCCGTGCCCGCAGACCCGAAGGCATGGCCGATGTCGGTCATCTCATATGCCGTGGCCCCGAGCTTTGATGCCAACCCCGCACAACTTGCATCGGCGGCAATCGCTCTCGGTTACATCTTGGATGCCAAGCAGGGCCAGCGCGCAGATGTGCTGCCGACTGGCTATGTGCCGCTG